>JACMPD010000144.1 GCA_014377675.1 Taibaiella sp. | reverse complement strand
GCAGCAACGCTATTGCAAAGAGGGCAAACACAGAGAGCCCATGCACCAGGTCACTAAAGCCTGAAGAGGAAAACAGCGCAAGTGTTATACCAGACGAAACAAACCCCGTCACACTCAGCTCTATGGCGTTGATTCTTTTCCTGCCCGGCAGCACCAGTCGTTGCCTAAAATAAAACACCGCTTCATAAAAACAGGAAACAGCCAGCAAACCCTGGCATATGGCTATTATTACATTCCCCCACTCGTTATGAGCGAAGCTGGCGAATGAGCCGAAAACCATTACACCTAAAACAATAATGCGTAACCTATTTAATAAACCCATTTTTTCTGCTGTGTTCTAAAAAAATGTTATATCCCTGTACAATCTATTGCCTTTTCATATGTTTCTTTCATTCCCCCATTCATTATGAGCGAAGCTGGCAAAAGAGCCAAATATCATTACAGCTAAGATAATGATGCGTATGCGGGTGAGTAGCGTCATTCTGTGTAATTTGCTACAACTTCTCCATTTCCGCGAGAAACTTCATGAGCATTACTGGTAACGTTGAAGATTTCAAAATCTTCATCAGCATGCCTCCAGCTATTTGGCCTTTTAATCATGTTTGCTTCATTTCTTAAAATTGTCGAAAAAATATCCAATGTATTGCTTGAAGATACATATTCGGGTATAAATTTATAAGCGTTATAATAGTCCCCGCTTTTAGCAAGTCCCATTATATAAAATTGCATTGCCGGCGGCTTAACTCTATCGTCTTTATCCTTAAGCAGAGCATTCACTATGCCATTACTTCCATTTGAGTTGAACCTGCCTAACAACTTAAAGAACTTATTGCCATATTTACTGGCGTTTGAAATATAATTATTTAATAACGTATCAGTTAAAGTAATAGCCAATGCGTCATCATTGTTGGCTTGAAGTGTATCAATCACGTCCAGTAGCATGTTTCTTTTCATGTAGTCTGCCGGCAAAAATTTAATAAAATAGGTTATAGTTTGAATGGCAGACTCTGGCTTTTGAATTTCATTACTTGCAAAGTTGGCGGTATCTTTATTTAGTTGCACCTTTAACAAGCATAGCATTCTTGCGAGCTAAAAATAAACCTCTTCATCGTCAGCGAATTTTTCTTTATTAAATAAAGCCGCATAATTAATTTTACCACTGTATTCCATTGCTGTTGCCTTGTCACCCTTTTTATAGTAATACAATGATAAAAGCGAATATATAGCATCTTTATCCAAATCCGAGGTACTGTCATCAAAGTTAACTGCATCAACAAATGGCAAAATATTTACCTCATTTATTTTACCTTCATCTAAGCACTGTAAAATAAATTTCTCATACAAAAACATGTATTTAGCAAATATTTTTTCGTTTATATAAACCCTAACAAGCCCTTTGTAGTTGAAAACGTCCCGTAGGGACTACAACACAATTTCTGGCAGGAAAATGTTTGAGAAACAGGGTTTCGAACACTATATGTGTAGTGCCAAGCCTGGCAGCCCAGCCTTTACGTTACCTGGTTTACCTTCATTAATTTCATGAAAGAGCGGTTAACAGGTAGCTTATTGTCATGGTTTCCAATCTTTGCTTCTAATAAGACTCGCCAAGCCTCTTAACAATGCTCAAATGGGCGGGTTTTCGATTTTTATACCCCTTTTAAGATGCAATACAAAAAGCCACCTTTAAATATTCAATCGCAACTAGGCCTGGTAAAAAGTAGGGGATTACAATTTAAAAACGAAAATAAAGCCGGTCATTATCTATCAAACATCAGTTACTACAGGTTAAGGGCATACACCTACCCCTTCCAAAATAACAATCTAATTGACCATCCCTTCCAAAACGGGATATGCTTTGAAGATATAATATTTTTTTATGTATTTGATAGGAAACTTAGAATGCTGGTATTTAATGCGATTGAAAAGATAGAAATTGCTATTAGAACAAAAATGGTCTATTATTTTTCTTTATCGCACGGAAGCCATTGGCATGAAAATAGCGCATTATACTTAGGGAATACCCGATTCATTAAGGATTTAGGCGATTTATACAAAGAAATTGATAGGTCTACCGAAACATTCATTAATCACTATACAAATAAATACACCAATCCAGTTTACCCAGCGTTGTGGATGAGTTTGGAAGTTGCATCCATGGGGTTATTATCTAAGATTTTTAGTAATCTTAAAAACAGCCCAGAGAAAAAGAGCATTTGTCGAGATTTTGGCGTAACACATTATACGGTTTTAGAAAGTTCGCTGCATTCAATTTGCCATGTAAGAAATATATGCGCCCACCATGGCAGGCTATGGAATAGAAGACTAACTGTACCACCACAACTGCCTAAAAATCCCATATTCCCATTTTTAAACAATACAAGCCTGAATTTAAATAAGCCATATCCAATTTTGAGCTGCATCACCTACATTTTACACATAATAAGCCCGAATAGTAATTTTAATTCAAACCTGAAAGATCTATTACGTGACTGCCCGCTAGTTAGTTTAAAGGAAATGGGATTCCCGAAAAACTGGGAAAAAGAACCTATTTGGCAGTAGAGCGCACAATTTTACACTTGCGAATAACTGAGCATAGTTCCACCAACGGTTATAAAACAACTCCAGTTGTTTGGTAATATTAAAATAACCGAGGGATGCCATAAATTTCCCTACTTTCATAACATCATTGATTGCAAAACATTCTTCAACTTCAAAAAACAAAACATGACAACACAGGAAGTAGCCAACCGCCTTGTAGAACTCTGCCGCATGGGCCAGATGGAGCAAACACAAACCGAACTGTACGCTGATGATGCCACCAGCACCGAGGCTGATGACTCCATGGGCCCCAGGCTAGTGAACGGCCTTGATGGCATAAAAGAGAAAGGCAAAATGTTTATGTCAATGGTGGAAGAGTTCCACAGCTCCACCATATCAGAGCCTGTTGTTGCAGGCCACTGTTTCTCTCTCAGCTGGGCTATGGATGTTACTATGAAAGGACAGGGCCGCAGCACAATGGAAGAAATATGTGTATATAAAGTAAAAGACGGCCAAATAACCGGCGAGTGGTTCTTCTATTAATGAATGACTATTCACTGATATATCTTAAAAGCGGCATGGCGAAAACCTGCCGCTTTTTTTTACTTTCGCCTTTACTTAGTTGGTTAGTTATCAACAATTTTCCTTCCAAAAACCAGGTGTTCAAGGTTGCCCTCCGTTGGTATAATGCTGAACCGGTATGAAGATTCCACCTCCCATTTCTTCTCGTCTGCATTTTTTTTCTCCAGTACCGCGTCCCACAACAATTGCTTTTGCTGGTTTACAATTACTACATTGCCATAGGGCTCGCACATGGAAACAAATAGTTCCCCCCCTGCCAGCTCAATAACATTTCCTCCAGCTGATCCGGCTTTCTTTCGCCGCTCGGTATAGTCGCCCTTGTAGGGATATGCATACTCCCATATTTTCTTCATTTCACTATGATTGTCGCTGGGCTCGGCTAACATAACGGCTGAAGGTGACGCTGCAGCGTGGCATATATTGTTGTTAAACAAGTAGAGATACCCTTGTTTTGATGTTTTAACAGCATGCTGGTGACAAAAAAGCGCGTTCTGAGGCATTATGCTATCAGTCATATTACCATATACCGCGGTTACATTGCCGGCAGGGTATTGCACTTTCATCACCTGGCTCAAGTTCTTAAAACTAACCCACAATACCTGCTTCTGTTCGTCAAAAAAGAATGAATTTTCATGGGTAGCTAAATATTTGTGCAAGTTACCGGGGCGTACTGGGCTTATCTGCCTGAAATATTCTGATGATTTCCAGGACCACACAACATTACCTGCGGCATCAAATTCCATTACAGTCCCAAAACACATGACGGGGCTGGCCGGGCCAGGCAGGCCTATGGGTTTATTCTGTACGGTAACAGCAGGCAGCAGTTGCCATAAACTGTCTCCGCCGGGTGTTATGTTCCATTTCCAAGGCACGTACTCATTGCTCAAGACCATGTAGTTGCCGGTTGAAAGCCGCGTAAGTTCGTGATGATATTCCGCGGGCCTGCCATTATTTAACTGTTGCGGCACCGGCGTTTCCCACAATAGATTGCCGTTATAGTCCACTTCATACGCACTGTTATTGTTAGCAAAGGTAATTGTCCCAAACCCGGATACTTTCAAATCCCGTATATCTGATTGTTCACCAACTTCGCCCGGCAGCACCGGCAGATACCAAACTGCATTGCCTTTAATATCGTACAAAGTCCTGCTTTTATCACAAAACACAAAGGCGTGACTGTACCTGGCAGCCTGCTTTAAAATGCGCAGCCGGTAGTTGCCGGTATCAACAGCCGCTGATGAAATAGTGCTGAAATGACACATTGCGCTCTTCACAACAGGCAGCAGATGGCCGGTGCAGGTTACCCGCCAGGTGTATGATTTACCCCAGCCGGGCACCCTGCCCATGATTGTATTGGTTTTGGAAGTGACCGTCTTTATAATATGGTTGTTAAAATTCCGGTCATCAATGTAGGTGCCATCCGCTATCTGCAACGTATAACGCTCAACTTGCGGCATTTCCGGTACCGTAAATCCGATTATTGTATAATGTAACCTTGCACCTTCTGCCGGAGATTGCTGGCCAAATGCGGCTCCACATGGTGTAAGAACTATTATCGAAACCAACAAAACCAATAACTTAACTGCTGAAAATCGCCTGTTCATGTATGCAAAAGTACGGCATTCCAGCAATCAGGGTGAATGTTGCCGGCCATACTGCCACGCTTTATGGTTTCCATATGCAGCTTTATTATCGCTTTCCCACTTCTATTGTGGGGCTACTCCCAGTGGTGTTCGAAACCCAGTTTACCTGCACATTTTCATACCAGAAATTGGGTAGTCCCGATGGGACATCAAACAATTATTTTCACATTTTGCTACAAACCGGTAGTCCCTAAAGGGACATTTTCAATTGCAAAGAACACTAATGGGCTACACCTACAGGCATTCAAAACCCTGTTTCCCGCACATACCTTATCAGAAATTGGGTAGTCCCGATGGGACATCAAACCATTATTTTCACATATTGCTACAAACCGGTAGTCCCTAAAGGCGGACTGTATTTCTTTGCGGGGAAGGGCCCTCACCCCCGACCCCTCTCCACAAGTGGAGAGGGGAGGTTGATGTCTTCGCTGTCACTCAGGAGGTTTCTCTTGGGTGGAATTACGCCCTTGCTTTCATGTGGTTTGTTACGTTCGAGGGGCTTTGCCCCTCGCTGGCATATTACGGGGCGTTGCCCCTTGTGGCGGACTGTATTTCTTCGCGGGGCTCTCCCACTGGTGTTCAAAAAACCTATTTCCTGCACATTTTCCTGCTAGAAATTGGGTAGTCCCGATGGGACATGGGCGCATTATTGTTACATTTTGCTACAAACCTGTAGTCCCTAGCGGGACATTTTCAACAAATTGGAATAAGTGCAAGCATTATCGCATGAATTGTTGCATGTCATGGAGCATTCAACCCTGCCGTAAACAGCTAAAACTCACTGTGCACTAACACAACAGCGGGTG
>JACMPD010000017.1 GCA_014377675.1 Taibaiella sp. | reverse complement strand
GCGATGGCACCGGTAGCTGGATAGTGTGCCCGGTCGCTGTAAGCCACTTGTACTGTTCCGCTTTAGGGAAACCGCCCGCTGCTATCAGCACCTTGTCTGCGTAATGCGTGGTCTTATCAGCAAATTGCACCGTAAATCTGCCGTTCTCTTTTACTATTGACTCAATGGCTTTATGGTATTGTACCTGCACTTTTTTACGCATCATCTCCTGCCATATACAATCTATTATGGTCTGTGAATCGTTGCTTGCCGGGAACACCCTTCCGTCGTCTTCTGTTTTCAGTACCACATTTCTGTTGGTAAACCACTCTTTGGTTGCAAGCGGTGAAAACTGGTAAAGTGTCTTTTTGAGCAACTGCTTCCCCCTCGGGTAACGGGTTATGAGCTCCGGTATTTCAAAACATTCATGGGTAACATTGCAGCGCCCGCCACCAGATGCTTTTACTTTTTGAAGTACTTTACCTGTCTTTTCAAAAACTGTGACTTTTATTCCTTCACCGGTGGGGATATTGGCTGCCGCAAAGCAGCCCGCGGCACCTGCACCTATAATTGCTATCTCCATCCTTACTATTGAGTATTCTCATGTAAAGTTACTGCTGTAATTTTTGAAACCCAATTGCAGGTTCCGGCCCGGGCGGAATAACATTTAGTTAAACATAACTTAATGTCGGTTCTCGCATTTAGTAATATTGGAGTGTTACTATTGTACTCAACTCAAAATAAATACTTTACGAAGCGGATGTTTTTAATGGCTACCGCAATTGCTGCTATACTGAATTTCAGTAACTGCCGCAAGGCAACTAATAACGATGGTGTCCTCTTAAAAACTGACAGCAGCGTTATTGTGCGCTCAACCGCTGCACGGGCCGTTTATACCGGTTTCCCCGAAACATTTGAAAGCGGTACCAAGGGAGCTTACACCGCAGGTACTGTAACGCTAACCACTGGTGTTTGGAACCTTTCCGATGCCCTCATTGGCAATTCTACAACCGACCGAAAGAACGGCAGCAAGTCGGTACGTATTCAAAATACAGGTACGGTTACCATGAACTTTGACAAAACAAGCGGAGCCTACCAGGTAACGGTTGCGCATGGGGTATATGGTACTGACGCTTCAAGTACATGGGGGCTGTGGTACTCAACAAATTCTGGCAGTACGTGGACGCAGACTGGCAGCAATGTTACTACTTCTTCTACTTCACTCAGCACAGCTACTTTCACTATGTCGCTAAGCGGCAACGTGCGTTTTCAGCTCCGCAAACTTACCGGTGGAAGGCTCAATATTGATGACCTGACCATTACTGACAATGTGACAACAGGTGGAGGTGCCGACACAACTGCTACCCGCGATGACAATATGGGCATGGGCAACCCAAGCGGAGCAACAGCAGTAGCTTCAAACACCAATAACTACCTGATGGTTAAATCGCAGTATGCACTTTCTTATAACAACTCCAAAGGTATGGCCAACTGGGTTAGCTGGCACCTGAGCACTGCATGGAAAGGCTCTGCGACCCGTTGCGATTGTTTTAACCAGGATGGTACTTTGCCTTCAGGGTTTTTCAGGGCATCAAGTTCTAACTACACAAGCACTGGTTTTGACCGCGGACACTTCTGCCCATCTGATGACAGAGACGGCAGTTCAACTGACAATGCAGCAACTTTCCTTATGTCAAACATTTCACCTCAGGCACCTAACATGAACCAGCAAACATGGGAAGCGTTGGAAGCATATTGCCGTACGCTTATTACACAAGGTAAAGAGCTATATATCATAGCCGGCGGGTATGGTTCTGGTGGTACAGGAAGCGCAGGTGGCACGACCACTTCTATTGCCAGCGGTTCTATAAAAGTTCCTTCACGCTACTGGAAAGTTATCGTTGTACTTAGCAAGGGCACTGGCGACGTAGCCCGCGTAGATTCCTCAACCCGTGTTATAGCAATTGACATGCCCAATGTGCAAAGTGTAAACAGCCACACGTGGGATTACTACCGTACCACAACTGACGCGATTGAATCTGCGACAGGATATGATTTTCTATCTAATGTTTCAACTACAGTTCAAAATTCTATCGAATCATCAGTTGATTCAGGACCTACTCGTTAATTTTTTAGCTATTTTTCCTTTTTCGTTTTGCTTACCCCGGCTTTTTGCCGGGGTTTTCGTTGAAAAATAAGTTTGCTCCCTAGTTATTGCTACGCATTCGCTAATGGCGTAATTTAGGCCCTGTTATGTTGTGCCAATATAAAATATCAATGAGGAACAGCGCGATACTACTGTATGTGCTTTCCGTTTTTTTCATCGGTGGCTGCAAGTCAGCAGCTAAGCGGCACGATCCGGGCAATATAGCCATACTCGTGCGTAACACCACAGGTGAGGCTGATACCCGCAAACTGTGGCCTGAAACATTTGAGGAAGGTAGTAAAGCAGCCTACGCCAGTGCTATGGTCACACTCAGAAGTGGCGCGTGGCGGCTTGATGAAGCACTTATTGGCAGCTCAGGCAGTGACCACAAAAATGGTGAGAAAGCTTTGCGCATACAGCGCAACGGTATTGTAACCATGCTTTTTGACCAGCCCGGCGGCCCCCGGGTGGTAAAGATTGTACACGCTATCTACGGGCGCGACCCTGCCAGCACTTGGGGGCTATGGTATTCTACTAACGGTGGAAGTGAATGGACACAGGCGGGAGCCACCACTACTACAACGCTTGATGTGCCGACGACTGCATTTTTCAGTGTCAATATTAAAGCGCCTGTCCGCTTCCAAGTGCGCAAGCTGGGCGGGGGCAGGTTAAACATTGATGATTTTAACTGCGGCGGAAGTGATGAAAAAATAGTGCCGGCCACTGAGTCTGCCGAAAATTCAATACCCGGCACCGCTGGCCGTGACGATAACATGGCATTGGGCAACCCCGATGGTGCAAATAAAAATGATAGAAATAAATATTTAATAGTGCGTCCGCAATATGCACTTTCTTATAATAATGGAAAGGGTATGGCCAACTGGGTAAGCTGGCACCTGAGTACCGCCTGGAAGGGAGATGCTGCACGGTGCAACTGCTTTGAGCCTGACCCACTATTGCCCGCGGGCTACTTTGCTGCGGTAACACAAAACTACACCGCAACCGGCTTTGACCGTGGCCACCTTTGTCCCTCTGATGACAGGGATGGCAGCTCAGAAGACAATGCGGCTACCTTCCGGATGACCAATATGGCGCCACAGGCACCGCACCTCAACCAGCAGACCTGGGAGGGGCTGGAGGCGTATTGCCGCAGGCTTACAGGCCAGGGCAAGGAATTATATATTATCGCCGGTGGCTATGGCGCGGGCGGCAGTGGCAGCAATGGCGGCATCACCAGCACAATAGCCGGCGGCCACATAACAGTACCCGCCCGCTACTGGAAAATAATTGTGGTGCTAGACAACGGCAACGATGACCTTACCCGAATCAACTATACCACCCGGGTAATAGCCGTGGATATGCCCAATATGCAGGAGGTAAACGCAAATCCGTGGTATTATTACCGCACTTCGGTTGATGCAGTGGAAAATGCCACGGGTTATGATTTTTTCCGTAATGTACCCGTTGCAATTCAACGGGAAATTGAATTAAAGACTGATGACGGCGCAGTGCGCTGATTGTATTTAATGATATTTAAATTTATCTGGAGCATGAAAACACAATTATTGAAGTGTATGATTATGATAATGCTGGTTTGTGCCGGCCCCGTAATAATAGCCCGCGACCGCAATGAAAAGGCCATAAAAACCATGCTCACCGCCCAGGTTACCCAGTGGAATAATGGCAACATAGATGGCTATATGCATGGCTATTGGGAAGATGACAGCCTTTTATTCATAGGCTCAAAAGGGCCGAGGTATGGCTATGGGGTTACCTTAACACGCTACAAAGAAGCCTACCCTGATACAGCCCACATGGGCAGGCTTACCAGCACCATTACCCGCATACAGAAACTCTCCCCAAAATATTACTTTGTGGTGGGAAAGTGGGCTTTAAAGAGAAGCGTGGGCGATGTAAGCGGCAGCTACACCCTGCTGCTCAGGAAACTGAAAGGCAAGTGGGTGGTAGTAGCGGACCACAGCAGCTAACACCGCGCAACAAATTACAGCAAACGGTTGCGGTGTTTTACAGTACCGAAAACAACCTATCGAGCTTACACCTACCTTTGTACCCTTCAATAAACAAAAATGTCTGTAATAAAACCTTTTTTAAGATTAAGTGGTTTAGAACCATTTGTTGTGCGGCCTGAGTCAAATTTTGTGAATGTGGGAGAGCGCACCAATGTAACGGGTTCTAAAAAATTCGCACGCCTGATAAGGGAAAATAAATACGAGGAGGCATTGTCGGTAGCCCGCCAGCAGGTAGAAGGCGGTGCGCAGGTGCTTGATGTGAATATGGACGATGCGCTGCTCGATGGCGTACTGGCCATGACTACTTTCATCAACCTGCTTCAGGCTGAGCCCGATATAGCCAGGATACCGGTAATGCTGGACTCCTCCAAATTCGCCATTATAGAAGCGGGGCTGAAATGTATACAGGGCAAATGCATCGTTAACTCCATATCGCTGAAAGAGGGTGAAGATAAGTTTATAGAACAGGCGGAAATATGCCGCAGCTATGGTGCCGCCGTAATTGTAATGGCGTTTGATGAAACCGGCCAGGCAGATAACATGGAAAAAAAGGTGAGCATATCGCAGCGCGCCTACAACATACTTACCCAGCAGGTAGGCTTTCCTCCCCAGGATATTATATTTGATCCTAACATCTTTGCGATAGCTACCGGCATTGAGGAACACAATAACTATGGCGTTGACTTTATAGAAGCCACGCGCATTATAAAACAACAAATGCCACTTACCCGGGTGAGTGGCGGGGTAAGCAACATCTCATTTTCTTTCAGGGGCAATGACACTGTGAGGGAGGCCATGCACAGTGTCTTTCTGTACCACGCTATAAAAGCAGGGATGGATATGGGCATAGTGAATGCAGGCCAGCTGGTAATATATGATGAAATTAACCCTGCACTCAGGCAGCTGTGCGAGGAGGTAATACTCAACCTTAACCCCGACGCCACAGAGCGCCTGGTTACCTTTGCGGAAACCGTGAAGGCAAGGGATAAAGAAGAAAAGAAAGATGACCTTTGGCGCGGCAATACCGTGGAAGAGCGGCTAAAACACGCCCTTGTAAATGGTATCACCGATTTTATAGATGCAGATACCGAAGAGGCAAGACAAAAATACCCAAAGCCACTTGATGTAATAGAAGGCCCTTTGATGGATGGCATGAACGTGGTAGGTGACCTGTTCGGGAGCGGCAAAATGTTTCTGCCCCAGGTGGTAAAAAGCGCAAGGGTAATGAAAAAAAGCGTCGCCTGGCTTTTTCCGTTCATTGAAGCGGAAAAGGAAGCAAGGCGGCAGGCACATATTGAAGCAGGCACACTGAATGAAGAGCAGGCCGGAGCCGCAAAAATATTGATGGCGACGGTGAAAGGTGATGTGCATGACATAGGAAAAAACATTGTGGGTGTAGTGCTGGGTTGCAATGGATATGACATTATAGACCTCGGGGTAATGGTTCCGGCTGATAAAATACTGGACATAGCTCAAAAGGAGCAGGTGGATATCATTGGCCTCAGCGGCCTTATTACGCCTTCGCTTGATGAAATGGTGCATGTGGCGCGGGAAATGAAACGCCGCGGAATGACCCAGCCCCTGCTGATAGGCGGCGCCACTACCAGCAGAATGCACACGGCCGTAAAAATAGCCCCGCAGTACGAAAACGGTGTGGTATATGTGCTGGATGCCAGCCGAAGCGTAACGGTTGCCGGCAACCTGTTGAATAAGGATAATAAACCCGAGTTCCTCGCCAACATTAATACAGAGTATGACAAGCTGAGAGATGACTTCGCCAACAAAAAAACGGCCAAGCAACACATATCATTCGCAGCGGCGCAGGCTAACCCGGTGAATATCAATTGGGATGGCTATACCCCACCCGTGCCGCATCAGTTGGGCGTGAATGTATTTCCTGACTATGACATTGAAGAAATAAGGCAGTATATTGACTGGGGGCCGTTTTTTATAGCATGGGAAATGAAGGGTAAATTCCCGGATATACTCAGCGACCCGAAGGCAGGAGCCGAAGCCACCAAACTGTACAATGACGCCAATGCCATGCTGGATAAAATAGCGGCGCAGAAATGGCTTACCGCCAGAGGCGTGATTGGCCTGTGGAAAGCGATTAAAACCGCCCCTGATACTATAGTTGTGAAAGGCAATGACGGCGCTGAACTGGCAACGCTGGAAATGCTGCGCCAACAGGTGAAAAAGGCAGCCGGGCAACCGAGCTTCTCACTCGCTGACTTTATAAAGCCTGCCGCTGTAAACCCGGAAAGGCCCGATTATATGGGAGCGTTCGCGGTGAGCATACACGGCATAGAACCGCACCTGAAAGCATATACTGATGACCATGACGACTACCATAAAATAATGTTGCAGGCACTGGCCGACAGGCTGGCGGAGGCCTTCGCTGAGGTGTTGCATAAGCGCGTGAGAACCGAATACTGGGGCTATGCAGCTGATGAACAGGTACCACTGACTGACCTGGTAAAAGAAGAATACCAGGGCATACGCCCGGCACCAGGATACCCGGCCTGCCCTGACCATACCGAGAAATACAAGCTTTTTGAACTGCTGGGCGCAACTGAAAACGCAGGCATACAACTCACGGAGTCCCTGGCTATGTATCCCGCCGCATCGGTTTGTGGCTGGTACTTCAGCCACGCTGAAAGCGGGTACTTCGGTATCAACAAAATAATGACCGACCAGCTTGAAGACTACACCCGCCGCAAGGGCATGAGCATAGAAGAAATGACCAGGTGGTTATCTCCGGTATTGGAGTAAATTAAATAGATTTGTAAATCGCACTAAATTTATTTTGAATATTTTTTGATCGATGCACCACGAAATACTACAACAACTATCTGAAATAGAAGCGAAACACAACGTGCGCATACTATATGCCTGCGAATCAGGCAGCAGGGCCTGGGGGTTCCCCTCGGTGGATAGTGACTACGACGTGAGGTTCATTTATGCATGGCCGGAAGCCAGCTATCTGGGTATAGAGGAGGTAAGGGAGGTGATTGAACTGCCAGTTAACGAGATACTTGACATCAACGGCTGGGAGCTAAGAAAGGCGCTCAGGTTGTTCAGGGGAACTAACTCCGCGCTTTATGAGTGGTTGCAGTCACCTGTTGTCTATAAAAGTGAAGGCACCCTGCTTGGGGAGTTACTCGCACTTAAAGATAGTTATTTTTCTCCCCGCTCCGGCATGCACCACTACCTGAGCATGGCCCGCAACGCTTTTGCTGAGTTAAAGACACCCGAGGTTAGAATAAAAAAATATTTCTATTGCCTGCGGTCAGTGCTGGCCGCTATGTGGATAGCCACGTTTGAAACGCTGCCGCCCATGGAGCTGGCCCCACTGCGGGCTCTGGTGCCTGATGCCCACTTGCAAACCATTATTGATGAACTACTGTTATTAAAAAGCGCATCGACAGAAAAAACAATGGTAGTGCCAATACCCGAACTACACGCATTTGTAGAGCAATGCATGGCAACCTGCCTGGAAAAAGCGCCTGGTATCAGGCGGCTGGAAACGGCTACCGGCCCTTTAAATGACCTATTTCGCAATGCAATAAAATGACATTTGAAAGCGTACATAACAACAGGGGGGTAATGCTGCTGCAGTGCGTGAGCGGCAGCCGGGCCTATGGGCTGCACACAGCGCAGTCTGATACCGACATCAGGGGCGTTTTTGCGCCCCCGCTCTCCGTTTTCTATGGCCTTGGCCGCCCTGACCAGGTGGCAGACGCTACCAACGACAGGGTATATTATGAGCTTGGCCGCTACATAGAACTGCTGATCAGGAACAACCCTAATATACTTGAGCTACTCAACACCCCGGCTGATTGCCTGCTCTACAGGCACCCCGTAATGGAAATGATAAAGCCTGAAGCATTTCTTTCAAAGCTATGCCTGCAGTCATTCGCGGGCTATGCGCAGACACAGGTAAAAAAAGCGGGCGGCCTGAACAAGAAAATTTTCAACCCGGTAGGTAAGGAGCGCAAAAACGTTACCGATTTTTGTTACTTCATAAGCGGTGGCCAGAGTGTGCCACTGACCACATGGCTGCAAGCTATGGGTTATGGAGCCGATGAGTGCGGCCTAGCCAAAATAAACCACGCCAAGGATGTTTACGCCCTGTTTCACCAAAGCAAAGTGCCAGGAGCCCAGCTGCATGGCATTGTCTCCGGTGAAAACGCCAACGACATAAGGCTGAGTTCGATACCTGAGTTGAGTGTGCCCGAAGGCATCATGACGTTTAACAAAGACGCATATTCCATCTACTGCAAAGACTACCGGGAATACTGGGAGTGGGTAGAAAAGCGAAATGATGTCCGCTATGAAAATACCCTGCAACATGGCAAAAATTACGACGCCAAAAATATGATGCATACCTTCCGGCTGCTGCACATGGCGGGAGAGATAGCCCGGGAACGCCGCGTGAACGTTCGGCGGCACGACCGCGATTTTCTGCTCAGGGTGAAAAACGGCGACTTTACTTATGAACAACTGATGGAAATGGTAGAGGCAAAAATGCAGGATGTTACCGCCGCCTTCTCCCGTTCATCACTGCCTGATGAGCCGGACGGACATGCCGCCAATGAGTTGCTGGTAATAATACGAACACAATTGTATTCTCGCTAATGACGGATATAGACATTGAGCAGATTCTTAATGAATTTGAAGCAAAAGGTGAATTTCAAGAAATTGTCAATTATTGCACTGCACTGATTGATAGTGGTGTTGCGAATAATTTGATTTATGGCGCAAGGGGAAATGCACTCCGCGAACTTGGCATTCCGGATGACGCAATTTTAGATATTACCAAAGCTATTCAATTTTGCAGTGACCATGCTTTTAATTTCGCTATACGTGGTAATTGCTACTCAAAAATAGATAAAATTCCTTTAGCCATTGCAGATTATACAAAGGCGATAGAGTTAGATAATAAATACTTGTTTGCTTTGACAGAGCGTGGACTATGCTATTTGCAAATGAATGAATTTCAGAAAGCGATTGAAGATTATGATATTGTTATCAAAGCAGACGGTGAAGCCGATGATTATTTTTGCAGAGGTATATGTTACTCAAATATAGATGAACATATTCTGGCAATAGATGACTATACAAAAGCAATAGAAATTGCGGAAGATGAAAACGTTGATTATTTTGAATATCGTTCGAGTTCTTATCACAAACTTAAAATTCAGGATAAAGCTTTACAGGATTTTGAGAGATGTATTGCACTTCTTTCAAATGCCAGCATATTCATTAAAAAAATAAAAGCTTTTAATGATATTGATGGTGGAGATCATACTCCTGACAATCACAATAATGCATCCGCGGGTATAAAAAATACTCATGACTTATATCTGGCACTTGAAGGTAAAGGTTTTATAATAAATCCGCATAACGTAATTGGTTTTCCTTTTGAAAACTCAAGCGGACTGTATATTATTGAGTTTGATAACAATGAATTTTATATTGGTCAAACTAAGGAAATCCGTAAACGATATAAGGCACATCTTAATAATTATAAGAACATTAAAAATTTCTTCTTTCTATCATTGGTTGCAAGTGAACTTTTATTACAAAGCCATGAAAGTCAGCTTATCGCTTGGTTTGAGCAAAATTTACTGCGAATAAAAAATTTGAAACAAATTAAATTTGAAAATATTTTTTGCCGCGACTATCAAAAGAAATGGATTTCAAATTTAGAATTCAATTATGTTGCTGGTATAAAATATTTCGACCCAGAAACAAGAAGCAAATACTCAGCAAAATTTCAGTTACTACAACAAAAAGGATATTTTCAGTCGTTATGCTCCATCCTGTCTCAATATATAAAAGAAGGGATACCTAATTATTTGGGCAGCGAATTTAATTATTGGAGTGTTAGTTGTTTACCTGTGGACACTTTTAGAGAAAATATTATTTCAAGAGTAAACATATGTTCCGTTCCTGTTCTATCCGCTTATATTGGCTCGGACGATACCGTGAAGGTGATGCTGTTAGTCTCAATACTTCCATTTATCGATGCCGTCAATTCAAAGTTCAAGTGCGATGTATTATTTGCTAATGTCCCCTCTTTATCATTTGATTTAAGTGAACGCTTTGAAATAGCTGAAGGAGATTTAATTGCTTTATTTATTGACGCAGATGATTTTGAAGCGGCAATAAATAATAGTATCATTTTGAAAGCTATAAGACTATTAAATTTGAGGATGATGAATAAAGTAGGCGCAGAAGAAAAGCATACGCGAAATAGAATTCACTGCCTTGACCTTTCCGATTACATCTTTGAAAAAATCGGAATTCCTTTTTGTGTGAATTTGAAATAAAATTTAGATTCTGTAAAATAACTTGCCCCACAATGGCGTGAGCGTTAGCGCACTGCTCTCGGTGTGTAAACAATTGAGCGAGTTTCCAAACCATCCTAAGGTCCGCTCCGCAACTTCTTATCATTTGTTTCCCTTTATACCGGTAATGGAGTAAATTTACAGCGGCTTTCAGCTATGTGAATCACAGGTTTGCTGATTTAATTGCCGACATTTTCATTTTCAACTTTTAATAGTGAGTAACAACCAACAGAAAGAAACAGCAGTAGCGGCCAACCAACCCAAGGCACTGAGGGTATTGGCAAGCATAGTATCTTATATATGTCACCCTGTATTTATGCCACTCATAATGGCCGTGGTATTAAGCAAGTTGTCATCCAACAGCTTTACCGGGGTACCGCCGAAACAACTGGGCCTTTGGTTTATAAGCATTGCGAGTACGGCCGTCTTCTTTCCACTTTTCAGCATACTGCTCATGAAGCCGCTCGGTTTTATTACCAGCTACCACATGCCCACCGCCCGTGAGCGCACCATACCACTTATGGTCACCATGATTTTCTATTTCTGGGTGAGCCATGTATTCAACAGCATACCTGATGTTACCGTAGCACTGATACTCAAAGTATTGCTCCTCGGCAACTTCTGGGGAGTTGTTGTGTTGTTCCTCATTAATATTTTTACCAAGGTGAGTATGCACACCGCCGCCGCGGGCGGCATGGTAGGTATCCTGATAGTATTGATGATTATGAGCCCGGTAGATATGGTAATACCCTTTTTTATAGCGCTGGTAATAGCCGGCATTATAGGTACCGCCCGCCTCATACTCGGTGCCCACCAGCGCGGCGATGTATGGCTGGGCTATATTGTAGGGATAGTAGTGCAGCTTGCCGCCTACATTTACATGAAATAATTTTGCGCTCCATTGATCAGGGTTCATAGCTGTTTTCCTTTATTGAAACAAAGGTGAAGCATTTCTATCAGCGAAAAAAAACACAAAGGCATGGTGACCACATATACGGCATCATGACCCGTACCTGGGTGCTAACGCATATTTTCATCAACAATAAAGTGCAGGTTTTACAGTCACTACCTACCCTGTTCCGCTATTGGGCAGCCCAGTTTTTCAGAAGCTGCAGGCCATGTTCCGTGCCGACCGACTCAGGGTGAAACTGAAACCCGGTGCAGGGATATGTGTCATGTACAAGCGCCATAATGGTACCGTCAGCAGTGTGCGCTGTGGCCCGCAGGCCGGTGTTTTCAAAGTCCTGCACCACCAGTGAGTGATACCGCATAGCAGTGAAGGGCGAAGGAACCCCAGCAAACACGGGATGGCCGTTATGGGTGACAGGGCTGGTTTTGCCATGCATGGGGTAGGCCTGCTTTACCAGTTTGGCGCCAAAAAACATACCCAGCGCCTGGTGCCCGAGGCACACCCCAAGTACAGGTATTTTATTATAAAAGTGCGCTATAGCCGCCATACTTATGCCCGCCTGCGCCGG
>JACMPD010000143.1 GCA_014377675.1 Taibaiella sp. | reverse complement strand
ATTCTTATATATAATTTGTTCAGCTTGGTTGTCCTATTTTATGATAACCAGCATGATAATAGCAAAGAAATATGAAACACTAAAGAAAAGATTATCATTAACCCATGAGTAAATAGGGTAACAGTAACCATAAATCCACAACAATAAAGGAGCGGTTTTTGGCTGCTCCTTTGTATTCAATATAGCTTATGCAAAAATTTCACTTGCGTCTTTTAAATAATTCTGCTGTTGATCTAATTTAATTTCCGCCAGGGACGCGCTGAAATCAGTGTAAAACTTATCAGTATTTAGTTTTTTTTGGATATCCTCCCAATCCTTCATTGAAAGCAACACCCCGGTTTTTCTTCCCTTTTTATCCGTTAGATATTGTATTGTCATAAGTAAATTTACGGAATTATCTCTATAGAACAAACAACACTTACCAGCCCAGCAGGTAAGCGAATATCAGCGGTGCAACAATGGTAGCATCGCTTTCTACTATGAACTTAGGGGTGTGGATATCCAGCTTGCCCCATGTGATTTTTTCATTTGGAACAGCACCGCTGTAAGAACCATAAGAGGTGGTACTATCGCTTATCTGGCAGAAATAGCTCCAGAACGGAACATCATGCCACTCCAGGTCCTGGTACATCATAGGGACGACACATATAGGGAAGTCACCTGCAATACCGCCACCTATCTGGAAGAACCCTACGCCCTTGCCTGTTGAGTTGGCGCGATACCACTCGGTAAGCCACATCATGTATTCAATACCACTTTTCATGGTTGATGGCACCAGTTCGCCTTTTATGCAATAAGAAGCGAAGATGTTACCCATGGTGCTGTCTTCCCAACCCCGAACGATTATCGGAATGTTCTTTTCAGCCGCGGCTATCATCCAGCTATGCTTTGTGTCTATTTCGTAATGCTCGCTCATTACCCCGCTGAGCAACAACTTGTACATATACTCATGCGGGAAATAGCGTTCGCCATTATCCTGCGCGTCTTTCCATATTTTGTAAATATGCTTCTGTATCCTGCGGAACGCTTCTTCTTCAGGAATGCAGGTATCAGTAACACGGTTAAAACCACCTTCAAGCAGTTCATATTCCTGCTCTGGAGTAAGGTCACGGTAGTTGGGTACACGCTTGTAGTGTGTATGAGCTACAAGGTTCATAATGTCTTCTTCCAGGTTGGCGCCTGTGCAGCTGATAATGGCCACTTTATCCTGGCGTATCATTTCCGCAAATGAAATACCGAGCTCCGCGGTACTCATGGCACCGGCGAGTGACACCAGCATTTTTCCACCTTCAAGCAGGTGAGTCTCATAGCCTTTAGCAGCATCAACGAGTGCGGCCGCATTAAAGTGGCGGTAATGGTGCTGAATGAATTGTGAAATTGGTCCTTTGTTCATTGTATGGTAAATTCTGCAAAAATATTAAATGTTTATTTTATATTGCTTCAAAAACTAAGCTGATTTTCTATGTACATTTTTTGAAGCCAGTCCATTTTGCTTCGTTGGGATACTATTGATGACTAATTTGCACGGCCCGGAATCCTGCTGCTTTGCAAGGTCCGGCAAAACCAGCCGGGCCTCAGCTAATTTGGCTTCGGCCAGTTTAAGGTCTCTTAAATTTGATTCCGATTTTTCCTCTCTTAATAATTCCTCGATAATAAAAGCCTGGCATTTTATTTCAAGTTCGGTTCTTTCAATTGTCCCTACTTTACCATATTTGTCATCCAAAATCGTATCCCATGAGGTTAGCTCATTTTTTGATCTTTTTTCTGCTTTCATTTTCAAAATCAATTTTCTTGTCAATAAAATATTGAAGTTTCAGTTTTTTTGCTAATGCAAGTTCGCGTACCGGAGTTTTTTGCGATTTTTTTTGAAATGAATTAATAAGTATGATCACATTCCCATCATCAAAAAAACAAAAAACCCTGTAAATGTTACTTTCAAATTCAACTCGTATTTCAAATAGCCCGTCACTACCTTCAACGTGTTTAAAAAAGCGGTTCGGAATGATTTCAAGCGATTGGATTAACTTGAATACATAAACAAATTTATTCTGCACACCCTTATCTAATGCCGCATAAAAATCAGTAAAATTATTGCCGTATGGCTTAATTAGCCGCTCCATTAACAAAGGTAACTAAATTGGGGAATTAACCTGCTAGTTTTAGCTATATAACATTGAAGCGGGAAATAATTTCGGCTGTATTATTACAAACGCTGACAGGTTCTGATGTGGGCTTTGGCGGCGAGCATTCAGGTGCCTACTACGACGCAGCATGGGGCAACAGTTAGGATATGTTCATCCCGACAACAGACCTTCAAACAGCCACATAAACTAAAATATTATAAATAAAGTTATTTATACAAACAGAAAACTTCATCCTGCAGATTTAACGGCAGTCCGTTTTCTCCATATGCGAAACTATTGAACCTTAGTCCATTTTCATCCCATTGTGCAATAATTACAGCAAAAACACCCGCCAATTTGTTAACTTCAGTGAAATCATTTAAGATAAAATCCCAATAATCTTTTGTAAACTGCAATTTGATGTTTTCATCCCAATCGCAACAAATGAATAATACCTTGAGCGGAGCGTTAAAAAAACACAACTTGTATACTTCATTTTCAGTCGTTGACGCGTTATTTTCTGACTCTATCAAGACAATTGGAACAGGATAATTCCCGGATCCTCGTTTATAAAAAGCAGCATCTATAGTAAGAAATTCCTTGTTTGTATATTCCAAACCCAAACAGGATGAAATTTTAGGGAACAGGTTTTCTTTATAATATGAAGTTCTGTTAGTTACTGACTCCCAAGCCGAACTTAAAACATCTAAATTTTCAGACTCAACACTGGATTTTAGAGCACTTAAAAACTGACTCCAAATGTCGTTGTACATATTTTCCATAATTGCCAACAAATATACACTATTTTTTACCCATAAATATGCACTTATTTCCATATTACCAAATCGTTAATCCTTTATAGACTGCGTTAAAATTCACTCTCCCATGTTAATTTTGTTAAGTAAATATGGATACAATCAAATTTACAGATATCGGACCTGCCACATCGCCTCCGGCCACGCAAAACAGGAAACAACGCAGTAACCACTCAAGTGCACCTCCAGCTGCCGACTGCCAATCACCACCTTCATTTTTTGAAAAAGGCAACCGAAGCCGCTGGCTCATCCCGCTTCTCCCCCTCGCTTTAAGCGCTTATTATTACCGGGAAATATCACCTTTCCAACTACTCTACGAACACTACCTTCTTTTCTACCTTTTCTTTTTCGCTTGCTGCGCCCTCACCACTTACTTCGCGCTAAACGCCAAACGCAACGCACTCCGGCACATTTTCCACGACACTTACGATAACCCCTGCTACCTGCATGCTGTAGCCAAAGCATATAACCATCCACTCAATACCCTGTTGGTACCAGCCATTTGCACAGCAACGGCATTTACTGAAATGGTCTGCCGCATTTTTTCAGAACAACCTGCCGGACTACAGGCAACCATCACACTCGCAACAGCACTGTTCTTCCTGGTCATTTTCAGAGCAAACAACTACAAGCGCGTCTACAGCGCTTACCACGGCATAGAACCACCCTACCACCCGCAAAACCTAACTACAGCAAAACGAAAAACATTGCAAAAAGCAGGCTCCGCAGGGTTGAGCATAACATGGATATATGACAACCTGGTTGCTGCAGGCATGCTTGATGAAACAAATGGTACATAATAAATAAAATCTATTAACCAATAAAACAACAATTATGAAACAAGAAAAGAAATTCTACTTCGAAGATGAGCTCTGGCAAAGGATAGAGGCTTATCAATTTGACAAACCGGGAGATGCATTCCCCTTCTCCGCCAAACTAATGAAAGAAACCGGCTGGGATGAAGCTTTTACACAAAAAGCTACAGAGGAGTACCGGCGGTTTACCTACCTCTCTTGCACCTCCCCTAAAGGAGCCTCGCCGAGTGAAATAGTGGATGAGGTTTGGCACCTGCACCTACTGTACACCACTGAATACTGGGGCACATTTTGTAAAGATGTGCTGCGCAGAGACCTGCACCATCACCCCTCCCGCGGCGGACCAGATGAGCGTACGAAACATGACAAATGGTACCGAAACACAGTTGAGCAATATGAAAAAATCTTTGGGGCAATGCCGCCGGAAGATTGCTGGCCGCCACCGGTACCCGGCACAATAAAGCCGGAACCGATAGCAGTAAAACCGGGATACTTCGGCTCCCTGTACAGTAAATGGACATGGCTGCTGCTCCTACCCATTATCATCATTTTCGTTAGTACCGGGCAGCTCAATCCCTTTCACATACCCGGGCCACTCTTCCTGGTGTTTTACATTAGCCTTGCAGCGACTACAATATGCACTGTGCTGGGTGCACTACAAATGAAAGAACGGCTGCTGGAAAAAATACTGCAACGCCAGCTGAGACAATACCGGCAATACGAAACAGCCTACCTGAAGGGGGATGAAAATATAACCCTGCTCCTGCTTAGCGACTTAATGAACAGCAACATAATAACGGCCACGGATGTTGGATATGAAATAGACCAGGTGGCAGCTGTCACTTACCACCACCCAATGGCGGCAGCACTGGCCGACTACCACAGTAACAATATAACTACCACCGTTCTGAATAATATGGCGGGAGAGGTACTCTGCGACATACAGAACAAATATAGGGAAGTGGTTTATGAATTCGGGAGCTGGAGCAACCAGAAGCTGCTGCCTGCGATGGTGGTACTTACAGGCATACTAAGAATGATGCAGGGTATACACAACGGCAAGCCTATAGGGTTCCTGTTCGGCCTCACTATCTTGTTCCTGCCGGCCTGCCACGTCATTTTTTCTGCAACACAAATAGAATACACAATTAAATACGCACAAAAACAAAACCCGGAAAATTGCCAGCATAACATAGCAATAGAAGGGCTGAGCATAATAGCCATAATGGGAGTATGGATGGGTGAGTCCCAAAGAAATTATCCGCGAGGCACCGATGGCGGTAGCGGATGCAGTGGTGGTGGAGGATGTAGCGGTGGTGGTGGATACGGCGGCGGGTGTGGGGGTTGTGGGGGCTGTAGCTGAGGTCAATTGAAACATTGTTTCCCTCCTGCAAAGAACTATATAGTACACAAAAATATTTACTGGAAATTATTTCGCTGAGGCTGTATGCCTCTGTTTTTTTTAAGGCACACTTGCCATTACCCCCTGCTCAGCATACCTTTATACCTCATCACATCAGCCTCCTTATGCAAAGGTGTGCCGTTGAGTAAGTGACCCGCTAAGTTACGGGCGAAATACGGCGCCTGCGAACAGCCTTTAGCACCCATGCCATTAAATATGCCAACAGCCGGGTGCAGCGGGTGAAAACCGGCGAAAGGTTTATGATCTACACTGGCGGGCCTCAGTGCTACCCAGTGCGCTTCAATGGTGAAAGGGAGTTTCAGCCATTGTTTTAACTGTCGCTCTGTTTGTTTCCTGAAGGCTTCGGAGATTACGGTGTCAGTGTATTTCCAGTCAAACGATGCACCCACCCAAAACTTTCCATCTTCCCACGGGGCAATTTTAAGCCCGTTCTTATATACATGGTTACGTGGCAGGCCGGGTATGTCCACTATCAATATCTCCCCCTTATTCAACGCGAAGGGCAGCATTTTAAAGTACGGATGCTCACTCCCTGCTATACCTTCACAGCAAATTATCTTTCTCGCTTCAATATCTTTATAAGTAACACGATTCTCCTCTACTATACATTTGCTCCAGTCAAGCAGCTCTTCCCTCAGCGCACCGGCTTCTTTTAGCCTGAGCCGCCATGTATCTTGTAGCAGGCGCAGGTCAATAATTATAGATGAAGTTATTTCACCCACCCCATGGCTGCAATGGAACAGTTGCTGCCAGCGCTCCTTATGCTCGGCTATTCTAATATGTTCGGGGTATTGGGGCAGCCGGCTATTAAATATATCATTTGCTTCTGCAGTCGGGTGAAATTCCAATATGCTCACCGGGTTCATGATTTTTATTCCAAACGTGTCTTCAAGCCCACTGTAGATTTCATTTGCAGCCGGCAGCAGTTCATCCATTAGCCATGACTTTACCACCCTCATGCCTGTTACCGGGTTTATGAGTCCGCTGGCTACGCGTCCCGCAGAAAATTCGCTGAACTGATCAAATACCATAACAGTTTTACCTGCACTCATCAGCATCTGGCTCAGTAGCGTACCACAAATCCCCTGGCCGGTTATAATATAGTCAACTTTCATAAGTATATTTTATGCCTGCGGCACTAAGCTTTGCTTAGCTATGTGTTGGGCAGCTATCCATGCGCTGCTCCAGGCATGTTGAAAGTTATAGCCACCGGTTATGCCATCAACATCCAGTATTTCTCCCGCAAAATACATACCCGGCATCAATCGGCTCTGCAAGGTTTGCGGGTCTATTTCAGAAATGTTGATGCCACCACAGGTTACAAATTCTTCTTTAAAAGTAGTTTTCCCTTTTACATTATAAGCGTCTCTCAGCAGGCGTTCTGTAAGTTTATTGCGTGCAGCGGCCGGCAGGTCCCCCCAACGCACTTCACCATTAATACCGCATTCCTGTACCATAAACTCCCACAATCTTTTTGGCAGTCCGAATGGATTTTTATTAGCAACCGCCTGCCTGCCCTGTTCTTTCCTGAGTTGCTCCCATATTTCCCTCAGGTCTTCATCGGTGGTGCCGGGCAGCCAGTTCACCAATATAGTAAATGCATAGCCCCGCGCTGCCAGTTCCCGCGCAGCAACAGCCGAGGTTTTTAGTACCGCTGGTCCGCTCATGCCCCAGTGGGTAATGAGCAGTGGTCCCTGTTGCATTATTTTGGTGCCAATTATCTTTATTGCGGCCTCGGGCACGCTTACACCCATCAGGGTTGTAATGTTATTGCCCGGCATATTAAAAGTGAACAGCGATGGCACCGGTAGCTGGAT
>JACMPD010000142.1 GCA_014377675.1 Taibaiella sp. | reverse complement strand
TTAATACCATTACCTCAAGATAAACATATTAACCTGCAATTCATGTCCTGAAATTTCCATCAAAATAAAGGCAGACCAGCAGCAAGCAGCATCTAAAAGGTCAATTTAAAACGCTTTTAATGCCTTTATGAATAATGCAGGTTCAGTCTTTGTAAAGTTAATTAATTCCAGGAATATATATCCTAAACCTTCATAGAATATTTTGCCCGTGTCCCTGTTCACCAGGCCAATGTCACGTATATACTTGCCATCAATATTGCTCTCTATTGAGAAGTCTTCAAGGAGGGCTATAAAATAGATTTCCGGAAGATCATAAGCCCAGGCGGCACGGCTGCCTTTCGGGGCCTGCCCCGCGGCCAGCAGACTGGTATAGTATACGGCCCGTTTTTTAAAATTAGCCTGTCTTCCCCGCTGCACCTCAATAATGAACCGTTCTCCGTCAGCACCTGTACAGGTGAGATCAAAAATGGCCGAGCCCTCTTCTTTGATCTCAGCCGGATGTTCGTTTTTGTTATACTCCAGGTTCACGATTTGTTTCCGGCCGTTAAAAACGCTGTTGAGCAGGTCTATAAGCAGGTCTTTGTTTGGTTCGCTGCCAAAAAGTCTCTTGAAGCCGAAGTCAGTGAGCGGATCAATATATTTTGGTATGGCAGTTTGTTTTGGAGGCATATCACAAAATTAGCAATTAGTGGCTAACTAAAGCGTTTTGCTTTTCAGCCACAATTACATCACTCCCGGCTATGCAAGCGGCTATTTCAGTATTACGTCTATCATTTCCATCACCTCAGGGGTAAGGCGGGGGTACAACTCGGTGGCTTTCAGGTTTTCAGCCAGCTGGGCCTCTTTTGTAGCACCGAGTATGGCGGTGGTCACGTTGGGGTTGCGGATAGTCCAGGCTATTGCAAGTACAGAAAGCGTTGTGTTGAGTTCCGCCGCTACCCTGCTGAGGGCGGCAACTTTCGCCAGCTTGTCTTCCTGCATCACGCGGTCTTTAAGCCAGCCATAGTTTTCAAGGCTCAGTCGTGATCCTTCGGGTATCTTGCCGTCATTGTACTTACCGGTAAGCAAACCTGATGCCAGCGGACTCCATATAGTGGTACCCATACCCGGGCCGCCAAACAGAGGAAGGTAATCGCTTTCCATTTTTGTACGCTCAAACATGTTGTACTGCGGCTGCTCCATGGCCGGGCCCGCAAGGTGAAGCTCACCAGCTACAGTATGGGCTTCCATTATTTCCGCAGCGCTCCACTCACTGGTACCCCAGTAGAGTATTTTGCCCTGCTGCATGAGTATGTTCATGGTGCGCACCACCTCTTCCATAGTTACGTCAGGGTCAGGCCGGTGACAGTAGAAAAGGTCAAGATAATCAAGCTGCAGCCTGCGGAGTGCCTGGTGGCACGCCTCGGTAAGGTGCTTCCGGCTGAGCCCTTTTTGGTTCGGCTTGTTGTCAGCGCCATATAGCCCGAAAAACGCCTTACTTGATACACAGTAGGAGGTACGGTCCCAGTTTTTAGCTTTCAGCACCCTGCCCATTATCTCTTCTGATCTGCCGCCTGCATAGGCCTCAGCATTGTCAAAGAAGTTAACGCCATTGTCATAAGCCATGCCCATAAGGCTGTCTGCGCTGTTATCCCCCACCTGCTGGGAGAAGGTGACCCATGAGCCATAAGAAAGAACGCTCAGCTGTAAACCAGCCTTCCCTAATCTTCTGTATTCCATAATGCGTGTTTGCGAAAATAAAAGTAGATAATAAAAGTAGATAATAAAAGGCGATAATACGCAAAATGAGGCGGATTTTGTTTCAATTTTATTAAAACAAATTACACAAAATACTTTTCACATAAGTACATATGGTTACCGTGATTGCGCTAAAGAGATATATCAATGCTCTTTGCCGCCATTTCAGTACATTTGATTCAGATAAAATCACAATGATTGTTTCGTTTGTAGTTGCCGCAGCTGAGAATAACGCCATAGGAAAGGATAACACCCTACCCTGGCGCCTGCCCGAAGACCTTAAGTTTTTTAAGCGTACTACTACCGGCAAGGCTGTGGTTATGGGGCGTAAAACATATCAGTCATTAGGCAAACCACTGCCTGGCCGCCTTAATGTAGTGCTTTCCCGCACTGCCGGGCTGGCGTTGCCTGAAGGGGTATTGCTCTTTGCCGACCTCAAAGCCGCACTGGCCGCGCTGGAGGAAACAGGCATTGAAGAAGCCTGTATAATAGGAGGCGGCGTTATATTTGAACTGGCTATGCCGCTGGCTGAGCGCCTATACCTTACGCGGGTACACGCTGTGGTAGACGGCGATACCTTTTTCCCCGCTATTGACCACAGCCACTGGCTGCTGAAATGGGAAAAAAAGCACGAAGCAGATGAAAAACACCTATATCCTTTTACATTTCAGGAATACGAAAGGATAGAACTGTGACACCACACGCCGTAAAAAAATATCTCAGTTACCTCTTCAAAGCCAAAAACCTGCATGGCGTGCATTCGCCGTTTGCTTATGAACTGGCCGAAAAAGTACTGAATGATAAGGAAATAAAAAAAATACCGGTTGAGCTGGAGCCATTCAACTGGTTGCCGCCGCACTACTATGCCCTACTGGCCAAACTGGCCGCCCACTACAACTACAAAGATATTGCCTGCCTTACCCAAGACAATGAAGAGGAGCCTGCCACCTATGACCTGCTGCTGCTCAGAGACACCAAGCCTGGTGACTGGCTGAAACTTTTTAATAAATACCTGCCCCACATTAAAAACAATAGTTGCATGCTGGTAGCCGGCATTCATAAAACGAAACACCACTCCGGACGCTGGAAACGCCTTTACCGCCACCCGAGGGTGATGATGAGCGTAGACCTGTATGGTGTGGGCTTATTGTTTTTCAGAAAAGAGTTTAAGGAAAAACAACACTTTGTGCTGAAATATTAATGGGCTTTTCCTGTAGGTTACGTGTAGCAACACCTCGTTACATACCGACGGTTATCCTTTCATTTTTCTGGTCAATAATGATTTTAAAATCTTTCCACAGCTTCGTTTGCTTGGCAACGCCGGGGTAGGTGGCTAACAGCTTCATATGCGCGTCCAGTTCCTTAATCAGTGGTGCAAGTACCTTGCCTGAAAAGTATTCGGCGGCCGCTTTTATGCGCAGTTCCAGGTTCTGATCTTCGTTTTTGTTGTGCAGGTCAGTAAGCTGGCGGTGAAAGCCCTCTGCATGTTTTTGGGCTGCGGCGAGGGTTGTTTCCGCCTTTTCAGAGAGCAGTATATTGTGCTCCGCGGGGCCTGATTTGCGTTTGGCCAGGTTAGTGACAAGGGCTGCTGCAGCTATGGCGGCATCATCAAAAGAAAACAGGTTTATGGCTCTTGAAAGGCGTGTACGGCGGCGGCTCAGTTCAAGCAAGGCATCCAACTCTTCATTGTCATCAGCACTTTCGGCGTACTGTATCACGCGCCTGTCCACCATTACATTTTCAAGGCTCAGCCTGCTGCTGAGTACCAGCCCCTCCATACTGGTGCACCTGCTGAGGGCCACATATACCTGGCCGCATGCAAAAGACCTGTTGAGATCCACTATTGCCTTTTCAAGCGTAAGCCCCTGGCTTTTATGCACCGTTATAGCCCAGGCCAGCCGTAGCGGATACTGCTGAAACGAGCCTGTTTCATCTTCCACTATATTGCCCTTTTGCGCATCCAGCGAATACTTTATGCTGCGCCAGGTTTCCAGCTCCACATTCAGCACGTCGGCTTTGGGGTCGTTCGGGAAGGTCACCTTTATGCCATCGGGGCCTATTGATTTTACAATGCCTATTTTGCCGTTAAAGTACCGCCGCGGCGTTTGGGTGTCGTTCTTTATAAACATTACCTGGGCACCCGCTTTCAGCACCAGTTCCATATCTGTGGGCAGGTTTTTTAAGCTGAAGTCATTGGTTATTTTGCCGGAAAAGGTATGCGTAGCCCCCTCAAGCAGCTGCAGCGACTGCTGGTTCACGGCATCAGCTATCTGGTTGTGCGTACACAGCATTATGTAGCCCTTATGCCCTGTTGTATCTTCAGCGTAGCGGCTGTTAAGCGTGGCTATATCGCTTTGCGCAGTGTGCCCGGTGCGAATGCGGTTGAGCAGGTCAATAAAGACAGCGTCTTTCTGGCGGGACACCTTGGTGAGCTCAATGTACAACGGGGGAAACT
>JACMPD010000141.1 GCA_014377675.1 Taibaiella sp. | reverse complement strand
AAATAACTGTTTCGATAACACAAAGAAAAAATATTTATCAATACGCTGTATGTTTCCGGAAAATTATTTACAATAATTTTTACTTTTAGACAAAATCAAAAATAGACCTGAGTAGTAACCTTAAAAGTAATTGCGCCACTCATCTGACTTAATTAATGCTAATTGAGTCACTCACCTGACCTAATTAATAGTAATTAGGTCAGGTGAGTGACTCAATTAACACTTTTTGCTTAAATTGCACCCATATTTCGTTATTATGGAAATAGTAAGAATGCTTGCAAAACAGATTGAAAAAAACCTCGGCAGGCAAAAAGTGATATTATTATATGGTACCCGGCGCACCGGCAAAACAACCATAATAGAAAATATAGCTGAAAAGCATGGCGCTGATGCGCTATTGCTGCAGGGGGAAGATATGCAGGTGGCGGCCATACTTGCTAACCGCACTGTAGCTAACTATAAACAGCTGACAAGGAATAAGAAAATAATTATAATAGACGAAGCCCAGGCAGTGCCGGAGATAGGTAAGGTGCTGAAGCTGATGATAGATAATATAAAGGGCATCACAATACTGGTGACCGGCAGCAGCAGCTTTGACCTTGTTAATAGAACGGGTGAGCCGCTTGTAGGGCGTAATATTATCCATTATCTGCACCCTATAGCGCAGGTGGAGCTGGCGCAGGATGAAGACAGCATGACTACAGCCAGGAACCTGGAAGAGCGCCTTATATATGGCAGCTACCCCGAACTGTGGCACCTTGAAGACAACAGCGAAAAACAAGCATATCTTAAACAACTGGTTAATAGCTACCTGCTGAGAGATGTGCTGATGCTTGAAAATATAAAGGGTGCTGATGTGCTTTATAAGCTTCTGCAGCTGCTTGCCTGGCAGGCGGGCAGCGAAGTAAGTACTGTAGAGATAGGTAAAACATTACAGCTTAATAAAATAACTGTAGAGCGCTACCTTGACCTGCTTACCAAAGTATTTATCATATACCCGCTTTCAGGCTACAGCAATAACCTGCGGAAAGAGGTGTCTAAAAGTAAAAAATGGTATTTTTATGATAACGGCATCCGGAATGCGCTCATTAATAATTTTAGCCCCCTCAGCAGCCGAAATGATATCGGGCAGCTGTGGGAGCAGTATATATTAAGTGAGCGCATGAAGTATAACAGCTACAGGGGGTACCAGCCGCAGTATTTTTTCTGGCGTACTTATGACGGGCAGGAAATTGACCTGCTTGAAATACACAATGAGCAGATAACCGCACTGGAATGTAAATGGAGCAACCAGAAAGCGAAGATACCAGCCGCATTTGCCAAGGCATACCCTGGGGCGGCTTTCCATGTGATTGATAACAGCAATTATACCGGGTGGGTAAGCTGAGCACGTGAAGCAGGTGTAAATTTCATAACTGTGCCGTTAACGCTGAATTTTTAAACTTATATTTGCCCACCAATTATAAAACGAATATGTTACCTATACAATTACTGAGGCAGGATAAGGAGCAGGTTGTGGCCGGCTTGAAGAAAAAGAACTTTAAGGATATTGACCTTGTAGATAAAATTTTAGAAATAGATACCGCACGCCGCCACCTGCAGGTGGAAAATGATAAGCTGGCTGCTTCGCTGAACGCAGCAGCCAAAAGCATAGGGCAGCACATGGCAAAAGGCGAAAAAGCCGAAGCCGATACGCTGAAGGAAATGGTGGGCCTGCATAAAGAACAAGCCAGAGACATAGCCACAAAACTGGCTGACCTGGAAGGCGAGCAGCAGGATATGTTGGTGAGGCTACCTAACCTGCCGCACCACACTGTGCCCGCCGGCAAAACCCCCGAAGAAAATGAAGTAGTAAGAAGCCAGGGTGCTGTCCCTGATCTCAGCGCGCAGAAGATGCCGCATTGGGAACTGGCAGCCAAGTATGGTCTTATTGATTTTGAGCTGGGTAATAAACTCACCGGCAGCGGCTTCCCCGTGTTTATGGGGCAGGGCGCAAGGCTGCAGCGGGCGCTTATCAACTACTTCCTAAATTATAATATTGATGCGGGTTACAAAGAGTATTGCCCTCCCTTTATGGTCAACGAAGCCAGCGCCTACGGCACCGGCCAGCTGCCTGATAAAGAAGGACAGATGTACCATATAACCGAAGACCAGTTTTTCCTGATACCTACTGCGGAGGTGCCCATTACCAATGTGTACCGCGACACCATAGTGCAGGAAAGCGACCTGCCGGTGAAAATGACCGGATACTCGCCCTGCTTCCGCAGGGAGGCCGGCTCTTATGGCAAAGACGTGCGCGGCCTTAACAGGGTGCACCAGTTTGATAAAGTGGAAGTGGTGCAGCTTGGCCACCCGGCCAAAAGCTATGAAATGCTGGAAGAAATGGTAAGCCACGTAGAGCGCCTGCTCCAAAACCTGGAGCTGCCCTACCGCATACTCCGGCTTTGCGGCGGCGATATGAGCTTCACCTCTGCGCTTACCTATGACTTTGAGGTGTACAGCGGGGCGCAGGAAAGGTGGCTTGAAGTAAGTTCCGTATCTAACTTTGAGGTGTTCCAGAGCAACAGGATGAAAATACGCTTTAAAGACGGCAGCGGCAAAACCCAGCTCGTGCACACCCTAAACGGCAGTTCACTGGCTTTGCCCCGCATTATAGCCTGCCTGCTTGAAAATCACCAGACCCCCGATGGCATCCGTATTCCGGAGGCGTTGAAGCCTTACTTTGGTAAAGATATGATCAGCTAAGCGGCTGTCTGTGAGTGCTGCATTGAAATCTTATTTTAATTTTTTTGACTTTAGAAAAATGATACAACGGAAACAATCAATATGGCTGCTGCTGACGGCTTTGTTCAATTCAGGCTTACTGGTGTTTGACCTTTACAGGTGGCATGAAACCGTAAATGGAGCTGATGTGGTGCAGTCATTGCGGGTTACCAACCACTATCCCTCATTGATGATAGCGCTGGTGTTGATATTACTGCCTCTGGTTAACCTGTTCATGTACACACAACGTAAGCGGCAAATGGCCATGACGGCCTTTAATATGGTGGCAGTAGCCGGGTTTGTAGCCATGCTGCTGGGCCGTGTAGGGCATACAATAACCGAAATGCCCGCCGCGGCCGCAGGCACCTACTGGGTTGGGGCCGTACTGCCGGTTATTACCATTCTGTTCCTGATACTGGCTATTGCAGGCATCCGCAAAGATGAAAAGCTGGTGCAGTCAATGGACAGGTTGCGGTAGGGTAGTTAGTCAGATATTTACACCTTTAGCGGGGAAGCATTTTATATTGTAGCCGTAATGCCAGCAATTTTATTGCATGGCATTACGGCTCTTCATTTGCGATATGCCTTGCATTTACCTCCGCCTCCCCTTCACATCATTCTTCCCCTTCTCATTGCTGCGGCTGTTGTGGTCAAGGTCAAACGCCACACCGGCGGCAATGGTAATGTTACTGAAGGGCTGAGAGAAAGCGGGCTGGTGATAATAGTCGTTTGTGGCAGCGGTAAAGTCCTTGCTGAAAGTTACTTTGCGCTCGTCAACAGGTATTTGTGTCAAATAGCCTGTAGCCCCATCAACTGTTACATCAGTGAGGTTTGCCTCTTTTATATACATGGCCAGTGACAGAAAACTGGCCTCACCCCATATTTTTACTTTATTGTTCAGGCGGTACTGTACGCCTGCGGCTGCCGTAAACCCAAGGGAAAAGCTATTGCTGTTGACCCATAAAAAATCCTGCGTGGAAACCGCGCCATTACCAGGCTGGTTAGTGAATATTTGGTGCTGGTCAATCTGTGTGCTAAGCGGCAGGGCAAGGCCGACCCTTGTATACAAGTTCAGCATATCACCGCCTGTCTGCATTACAACGGCAGGCATCAGCATTTTAGGGGAGCGGGCTTTTTGTATTATCTGTATATCATACAGGCTGCTGCCACTGGGTACATTATAGTCGGTAAAATTATAGGTGGTGGTGGTAACGTTAAGGCTGAGGCCCAGGTCAATACCCACATTCTTATTAAACATATACCCTACGCTTACCAGCCCCTGCAGGCCGGTGCTGAATGATGCCTTATCTATTGAATAGGCCGCGGTGGTATTGGTGCCCGATCCTGTGAAGGTTCGGGTGCCGCTTGTGGGGGTGGCGGTGCCATCCATTGACTGGGTAGCCTGCGGCATAGCATAACCTAAACCCGCTTTAAAATAGAACCCCTGCGCGGTGCAGGTAACGGCGCCGGTGGCAGCCATAAATAACATAATTATTTTTTTCATGGAGTAGTTTTACTGCACGAAGTTAAGGGTAAAGTCATTTTGGCCGCGCAAATCCGGCTCCGCGCATTTAACTTTGCCACCGGCGGGTATAGTAAGCCATTCTTTTCTATCTTAGCCAATCCCAATAATATTATATGCCAGTTTACAGCACCGAACGCCTGCACCTTGCCCTGAAACACTTTTTTGGTTATGATGAATTCAGGCTGAATCAGTTACCCGTTATTGAAACAGTATTGGCGGGTAATGATGTAATGGGCATTATGCCCACGGGGGGCGGTAAAAGCATCTGCTACCAGCTGCCGGCAATGCTGCTGCCGGGTATTACCATTGTCATTTCCCCGCTTATAGCGCTTATGAAAGACCAGGTGGACTCGCTCACAGCCAACGGCATACACGCGGCCTGCCTCAACTCCACCCAGTCACCTGATGAGCAACGCCTGATAATAGAAGAAGCTGAAAAAGGAAATATAAAACTCCTTTACATAGCGCCGGAGCGCATACCGGCCAACAGCGCCTCCTTTTTCGATTTTCTCAGGCGGTTAAATCCTTCGCTGTTCGCTGTTGATGAGGCGCATTGTATCTCCTCATGGGGGCATGACTTCAGGCCCGAATACCTGAAGCTGGCAGTGCTGAAGCAAAACTTCCCGCCGGTGCCGGTGATAGCCCTTACGGCGAGCGCCGATAAAGTAACACAGGATGATATAGTGCAGAAACTAGGTATACCGGGGGCTAAAGTATTCATATCCAGCTTTAACCGCGCCAATATCTATTACTATATAAGGCAGAAGCAAAACGTGGTGGGTAAAATTGCTGACTACATAATGAAGCGTAAAGAGGAATGCGGCATAATATATGCTCTTTCCCGCGCTGGTACCGAAGAGATAGCCTCAGCACTCAAAGCTATGGGCATTAACGCGGCGCACTACCATGCCGGCCTTGACCCCCGCGAAAGATCGAGGGTGCAGGAGGCCTTTCAGAAAGATGACATACGCGTGATAGTGGCAACCATAGCGTTTGGTATGGGTATTGATAAATCAAATGTACGCTATGTGATACACCATGATGTACCTAAAAACATGGAGGGCTACTACCAGGAAACCGGCCGTGCAGGCCGGGACGGACTGAAAAGCGATGCCATACTGTTCTACTCAAGGGGAGACATTATTAAGCTCAAAAAATTCGTGACAATAGAGGGCAATACGGAGCAGACGGCCGTTTCCCTGCAGAAGCTAAGGCAGATGGAGCAGTTTTGCGAAAGCGACCGGTGCCGCCGCCAGTACCTCATGCAGTACTTCGGCGAGGCATTCCCTGACTACTGCGGCACCTGTGACTACTGCATGAGTGCTCTGGAGCAGGTTGATGCTACGGTAGACGCGCAAAAGTTGCTTTCAGCCATAGTGCGTACAGGGGAGCGGTATGGCGCGGGCTATTTAATTGATTTCCTGCGGGGCTCAGCCAGCGAAAAAATACCCGCGGCGCACAAAGAGCTGAAAACCTATGGCATAGGCAAAGACCGGAAAAAAGAAGAGTGGGAATGGATAGTAAAGCAGATGTTTAACAGTGGGTATGTAGATAAATCAGCAGGTGAATACCCTGTGCTGAAACTGAACGACAAAAGCAGGGTGATACTGAAAGGCGAAACCCCGGTGATGCTGACAAAACAAAAAGAACAGCGGATAGATGATATTGATGAAGAAGAAGTAAGTTATGATGACCAGCTGCTGAAAGAACTGCGGGGAGTAAGGCATGACCTTGCCGACCGCGAACATGTACCTGCCTACAATATATTACCCGATAATTCACTGCTGGAAATGGCGAGCTACCTGCCCCTCAACTTTGATGAGCTGAAGCAGGTATCCGGCTTCGGGGACTACAAGGCCGGCAAGTATGGAATGGCCTTCCTGCAGGTAATTCAGCGCCATGCGAGGGCAAATAACCTGAGTTCAAAAATACACCTGAAGGCGCCCAAAAGCACGCGTAAAGCAACCCCGGCAACAACGAAGCCAAAGTCAGGCAGCACCTTCCATGTTACGCTGGCCATGCACAAAGAGGGCCGCAGCATGGACGAAATAGCCGAGGAGCGCGGCCTCTCCCTTTCCACCGTTGAAAGCCACCTCGCCAAATTTATAGCTGACGGCGAACTGGATATTTTCAGCTTTATGTCCCCCGAAAAGCTTAATGCCATAACCAATGCCGTAAAGGCATCGGGCCAGCAGATAGCCCTCAGGCCGGTAAAAGACATACTCGGTGACAGCTACACCTATGGCGAGATAAGAATAGCCATGGAGTACCTGAAAAGCGAACAAAGCTGATACACCAGCAGCAATAGCCACGGGTTTCAACCCGTGGCGCACTTATCTGCAAATTCGGCTTTAGCCACAAACCGATATTCTGTGGCTAAAGCCGATTATACGGACTCTTTTATCCACGGGTTAAAACCCGTGGCAACTACAGCTAAAAATATACGCACGATCCCACACTGGCGCGAGAGTTAGCGCAGCGCTCTCGTGCCTGCACAAATAAGCGGGTTTATAAACCCGCCGAAGCAATTCCTGGTTGAACAATATACTAACCGCAATAGCCACGGGTTTCAACCCGTGGTCCGGCTACCAAACAAAATATAATTAAAAATATACGGACAATCTTGTCAATCCTGAAAATCCTGCTTCAGTTCGGGGCAAGCCCTTTCTACCCCTTTTGTTTTGCAAATATTTTCCCGCTTAAAATGCAGCAGACAATGGTTATCTTTACCATATAAGGAAACAAGTGTTTTTTAACAGCGGCTGAAAAGACCTGCACTAAGGGGGCAAAAATTAATCTCAATATATGGAAGTAAGGGAAGCTGCATTAGATTACAGCAAAAAGAAATACACTATTGAGGAATACCTTGAAATAGAAAGGACCTCTGATACAAAGCATGAGTATTACCAAGGTGAGATTTTTGCTATGTCTGGCAATAAATCTCAGCATATTATTGTGGCCGGAAATATCATGGGGGAATTACACGGAAAACTGAAAGGGAAGCCATGTCGTCCTTTTAATGGCGAAACACGGATTTACATTGAGAAAAATACACTTTTTACCTACCCTGACATTTCTGTTTTTTGCAATGATTTATTGTCACTTAATAATGACGATTTAAACTTTCTTAACCCAACCATAATTTTCGAAATACTATGTCCATCTACGAAGAGTTATGACAGGGGAGAGAAATTCAAATTGTACAGAGATATCCCAACATTAAAGGAATACATAATGGTAGAGCCGGAACTTGTCAGTATCGAAGCCTACTCCATAAACAATCGCGGATTTTGGGAGCTGAAAGAATACAATACGATAAATTCTGTGCTTCCGTTGCAGAGCATAGGCTGTGAACTGGCTCTAAATGAAATATACAGCGGCACGCGACTCTTTTCATCTTGAAAATCTTGATTTTGACAAAAAACCAATACACCGGCAGCAATAGCCACGGATTTCAAACCGTGGACCACCCTAACAATCTTGTTTTAGCCACAGACTACAATCTGTGGCTAAAGCCGCTTATCCTTATCCTTTTATCCACGGGTTAAAACCCGTGGCAACTACAATTGAAAATATACCCACGACCCAGTTATTGCTCACTGCATTCACCACTTCATCCATCAACTGCCAGTTGCCTTGCGCATGCGCTGTTGGCTATATACGATTCAGCAGACCTGGATTTTACCGTCATCACTGCCGCAAAAAACCTAATTCATACACCATTGGGCGCAGCTTTTCAGTCAGTTCTTTGTACGCAGTTTCAAAGGGCTCAAATGACACAGGCTGAAAGTCGCCGCTGGCATTGCGGGCCTGTAAAGCCTTGCGTATTTGATACCAGCCCACATCAGGGCGGTTGAGTTTAAACTCTTCTCTAACGGTATGAAAATCAATGTGGGCAAAGTATGCCTGCCACAGCTTTTTACCTTCGGCCAATACTATCTTAGCTTCCCGGCTAAATTTTTTATCGCTCATATACTGCACCATAAAGTCGCTTTCAAAACGCCCGGGTGCTCCTACTTCTTCTTCGGTATAGGGTATAAAATGATTTACAATGCTCCACTTTTTTCCGTTCCATTCCAGGTCGTTAGCACTGGCGGTGAGGTTGCTACCGTTAAAAAGCATCCATACTAAACAATCAGCTTTAAATTTTTCTGTTAATGACTCTGTAGGTTGTAAAAATTGGTCACGGTCATTGAGCCAGGTGGGTTTAATTAGTTTTCTTACTGACAATATAATTCCTACTTTCCATATGTTGTCTGGAGTCACAAAAAATGCACCTGCACTGTTAAATCCTGATGAAACAAGCGCAGTAGTTCTTGTACTTTGAATATCATTAGAAGATAAATACAAACTGCCAATTGCATTATCTGCCCAATAGCAGCCCCTGACATCTATAATTCTAGTTGCTGGTGAAACAGCATTCTTCAGCGGGATTACTTCTCGTTTGTTTGTTTTTGGTCTTTTTACCCAAGAATTAAGGAAAGTATTATTAGGTAAATTGAAAAAACTCTTCGAACCAATAGGTTTGCAATTCCTATCTAATACATCAGTAGCAATTTCAATAATTGGTCTTTTTTGTTTAAACTTTTGATTCGTTTTCCATACCAAAAAACCTATTGGAAATTCTCCGGTTAATCCATCAAAAGCTTTGCTATGGACGATAAACCCTCCTAAATATTGGGCATTCCAATTCGCTCTAAACACTTCAAAGTTTGGTGCATTTACATACTTAAGTTTACTGAACATTGCGATAGTTGCAGTTGGTATTTCTTTTGCAATCCTAACCACAAATTGAGTAAACAACTCCCTTTTAGCAAAGCCATATTCCTGCATGTTAATGCTCATTTTGGTTGCAGCGACATTTGTTTTTGCTTCCTCATTTGTCGAGCTACCACTCTCCGCATAAGGCGGATTTATCAACACCAATATCTTCTTACCACTGGCAATTACATCGCGCAGACCTTGGGGTATTTTATTGGTAAGTGTATAATCTATTTTGCCAAAGTCGGTAATATCATCGTTCAGATAATCGTACTGGAAACGGGTAGCGGCAACGCAGGTTTTGGTGGCGCGCATCACGTCCACGTCGGCCTGGTCCAGCGTACTCATGTATATATTGCGGGGGTTACTGTGCTTTACTTCCAGGTTGCCTACGCCGCAGCACATATCCCATACAATGTAGTCGCGCTGCCAGTTTTTTCCCAATGTTTCGGTTAGCTTATCATAAGCCTTATCCACCACATTAAGCGGGGTATAGAAAGCGCCTTTAAAACTTCGCTCATCAACCGCTATAAGGCTGTCGCGGCGCTCCAGCAGGTAGTTACGGTATTCCTGTTTAGGAGGCCTGCTGTAAATAGCCCAAAACTGGCGGTACCCTTCCCTGTTGCCCAGTTCGTATAGCTTGCCGCCAAGCGAAAATACAGGTTGGTTATTCTTGTGCAGCAGCTCTGCAGGCAGGTCGTTGTGTGTGCTAATAGTGCCATCGCTCATTATGTCAGCAAAAAACAGCAGCGCATAGTCATCTTTGGGCACGTTCCTTATTTCCTGCCCTATCATTTTCACCCATTTGTCAAACACCTGTTTCAGGTTATCAGGGGTTATTTGTGTGCGGATGATATCTCCGCTTTTAATCGCATTTTTAATGGTGGCAATAAACTCTTCCTCATGTGTTTCAATCTTAAACGAAACAAAGTAGGTGCCTATATGGGCGGAAACTGCATCAAGCGCTTCTTGGGTATAGCCGCTGGCATTTTTGCCCCATTTTATCGTTTTCTTTTCCAGGAAGGGGATAACATCAGCACTTTTCATTATTGCTGCTTTCTGGGTATCAATAACCGCGAGAAAAGGAGGCACGTACTCTCCCTTATTTATTGCCTGCTGCACATAGTGCATCAGCTGGGTAAACATGGCATAGGTACTTACCCTGCTGTTATCTTTTGCTTCAAACCATATTTCTTTAGTTTGAATATCTATAAGGTTTTTACTATAGCCTTTCAGCCCCAGCGCCTTAATATAGAGGTCTTTAACATCTTCCTCACTTCTTACATTCTGCAGCTTATCGTAAAGGCTCATTTGGGTTGTAGATTATTTCAGTTAGTTGCCAATTGTGTAAAGGTAATTTATAGAGTGGCACTAAGCTACAAAAAGAGAATTTATCGGCTAAGGTTTGCTTTTGGGTAGAGGCGCCAAGCACTGCCCCAACTACAACAAAAAAGCCACCCGATCGGATGGCTTTTTTAATCTTTATGAATGTTTTTTCCTTACGCGTCCTGCTTCATCATCTTAGAATACTTTTTACGGTCTTCTTCGTCAAGCATTATTTTGCGGAGACGGATGTTCTGCGGGGTTACTTCAATGCACTCATCCTGCTGTATGTACTCCATGCACTCTTCAAGCGTCATGAGTATTCTCGGCGTTATGCGTACCGAGTCATCGGTGCCGCTTGAGCGCATGTTGGTCAGTTTCTTGGTTTCAGCCACATTTACCACCAGGTCACCTGGTTTTATGTGCTCGCCTATTATCTGGCCTTCATATAACTCCTGCATAGGGTCAATGAAGAATGCGCCCCTGTCCTGTAGTTTATCAATAGAATAACCCGTCGCCTTGCCCGGAGCCTTGGCTATCAGTACGCCATTACTGCGGCCTGGTATGTAGCCCTTCCACGGCTTGTATTCCGCAAACCTGTGCGCCATAACGGCTTCGCCCTGCGTGCCCGTAAGCATCTGGGAGCGTAAGCCTATAAGACCACGTGAAGGTATATCAAACTCCAGGTGCTGCATCTGGCCCTTGGTTTCCATTATCAGCATCTCACCTTTACGCTGTGTCACCAGGTCAATAACCTTTCCGCTGAACTCAGCGGGCACGTCAACTACCAGTACCTCATAAGGCTCTGATTTTTTACCGTTTATTTCTTTGGTTATTACCTGTGGCTGACCTACAGTCAGTTCATAACCTTCACGGCGCATAGTTTCCACCAGTACGCTTAAGTGGAGGATACCACGGCCATAAACCAGGAATTTATCAGCGTCGTCAGTTTCCTGTACGCGGAGCGCCAGGTTCTTCTCCAGCTCCTTCATTAACCTGTCGCGGATGTGGCGGCTGGTAACAAACTTGCCTTCTTTACCAAAGAAAGGAGAGTTGTTAATGCTGAACTGCATGTTCATGGTAGGTTCATCAATAGGTATGATGGTCACCGCTTCAGGGTTGTCAATATCAGCTATAGTTTCGCCAATCTGGAAACCTTCCACACCTACTACAGCGCAAATGTCTCCGCACTGTACTTCAGTAACACGCTTTTTACCCATGTCTACGAACACATATAGTTCTTTAACACGGCTGCGCTGCATGGTACCGTCTATTTTGCAAAGCATAATAGGCTGGCCTTCCTTCAGTACACCACGGGTTATTTTACCTATAGCTATACGGCCAAGGAAAGAAGAATAATCAAGTGAAGTGATCTGTAACTGAACAGGGCCTTCTACGACGGTAGGGGCCGGTACTTTTTCAAGTATCGTATCCAGCAACACGGTAATGTCTTCGGTCTGCGTCAGTGATGTATTAAACCATCCTTGCTTTGAAGAACCATATATAGTAGGAAAGTTGAGCTGCTCTTCGGTAGCGTCAAGCTGGAAGAACAATTCAAAAACCGCGTCATGAACTTCATCAGGACGGCAGTTAGGCTTGTCTACTTTATTAATAACCACTATCGGGTGCAGGTTAAGGTTTAGGGCCTTCTGCAATACGAAACGTGTTTGTGGCATAGGGCCTTCAAACGCATCAACAAGCAGTAAAACACCATCAGCCATTTTAAGCACGCGCTCCACCTCTCCGCCGAAGTCGGCGTGGCCTGGTGTGTCAATTACATTGATTTTTACGCCTTTGTAAGTTACCGAAACGTTTTTGGCAAGGATGGTGATCCCCCTTTCGCGCTCCAGGTCATTGCTGTCCATGATAAGTTCGCCAGTTTCCTGGTTGTCGCGAAAAACGTTTGTTGTGTGTAGAATTTTATCAACCAGTGTTGTCTTGCCGTGGTCAACGTGTGCAATGATGGCGATGTTACGAATATCCATAAGAACCTCTAATCTCCCCCTTCCGGAGGTACGATATTAATTTACGTTTTTTCTCTCCTAAAAATAACCCTTCCGCTGAGAAACAGGAAGGGCCTAGTTAATTTCAGGGTGCAAAGGTATGGAAATAGTTTAATAAAAAATCTACTTACAAAATCACTGCTGTTATTAAAATATTAAAATTTAACTGATCCTCCTTTCCATAGCACCGGCGGCAGGCAGTCTTGCCGGGCAGTTAAGCATTCCATTGAAGAATGTTTAACTCCATTATTACTAAGGCTTTATATATTGTTGCAGATCATTTCCTAACTTTTTGCTGAATGCTTCTGAACCTTTGATATTCAGGTGCTGGGAATTAAAAAAGTTTGTTTTTTCATAGCTGATTGCATCATTGTTATAATCAATAACAGGAATGCTGTATGCATGTGCAATACTGTCATAAAGCCGACACATATCATTGTGGTTTATAACCATTTTTGTCTCTTCTTTGTAGATAGGAGCATAAACAAATATTACCTTAATGTCCTGCGCCTTGCAATCATTAAGGAAACTGACAAATTCTTTCAATACGGTATCACTGTACGAAAATCTTATGCCCGCAGGGTGCTGCTTTTTAAATTCGTCAAAGGTATTATCCCATTCTTCTAGATGAGGTATATAGCCCTTATATGTGGGCGGTTGCGATGCGGGTCCTATATGAAAATACGACTTTATCCCCTGCATTACGAACTCAAAATGATTGTTGTATATAAACATGGGAAAATATAGCTCAGGCACGGTAAATGCACCTTTGAGGTGCGATGTGAATTTTTGCACAATTGTATCTCTGGCATAAGGCATAAACTGCTCTGCCTCATAAAATTCGTCCTGGTAGTTGAGCAGCATACCATTAATATTCTGTACTATATACGTGGGTTTTTTATTGTGCTGCTGGTATATCTTAAATAACGCATACTGCATATGGAATGGCCACCCGCTGATTCCGATATTGTAATTATTAAGATGCAGTTCACTGTCTAATATTTTAGGAGAATATTGAAACTTAGCGTTTGATGCGCCCATTATCAGTACATCACAGGCTGCCTTCCCGTTATAGATGTCGTTCATGCAGCCTCTGGTAAAATACGTGTTACGCAAACCTACAGTTACCATATACTGCAGAAGATATAATGGAGGGAACATTATAATTATGAACAGGCCGAGATTTATAAAAATTCGCTTCATTAAAATTAAAATTGAAAATATATAAATTGCCTGCTATCAAAGACTCCAAAATATGCGATGATTATAAAAAATACCATGTAGGTAGCCCATCGCACCGTTTTTTTCTTCCTCCCTATTATTTCAAAAATATTCTCATCTCCTTCTATATGATGAACGAATTCAAGAAAAAATATATACCCCGCGGCAATAAGCAGGGACATAATATTTAAGCCCCCGAATAGTTCTGTTACAACAAGCTTTCGGTTTCCGGCTGCCCTTATCAGCTCAGGAACTACACCTGGCATTTTTTTAACAATATAGATGGAGCTGGCGACCGAACTAGCCCTAAAAAACACCCATGCAACCGTTACCAATAAAAAAGTAATGATTTTTTGCAGGGAAACATCAAGCCAAGGTAAACGGGATAAGCCTATTGCATCAGTAAAACGACGCCGTACTTTCTCTGTAACACTGCCGAATACCTGGTAAAAACCATGTAATGCCCCCCATATAATATAGGTCCAGTTAGCTCCATGCCACAGCCCGCTAATAATAAATACAATGAATATGTTTACATACCACCTGGGAATGCTAACCCTGTTGCCGCCAAGCGGAATATACAAATAATCTTTAAACCATGTAGACAGCGATATATGCCATCTTCGCCAAAAATTCGCAATATTTCTTGCCCGGTACGGGCGGTTGAAATTTTGCATAAGTGTGAAACCCATTAATCTTGCGCAGCCAATGGCAATATCAGAATACCCGGAAAAATCACAAAATATCTGGAATGAAAAGAAAGCAGCACCCACAAACAAGGCTGTCGAAGAATAGCTGTGGGGGCTGTTAAATATAGGGTTAACGAATAATGACAGCCTGTCAGCTATCACAACTTTTTTAAATAAACCCCACATGATTTGCCTGAGGCCATTGGCAGCATTGTCATAATCGAAATGCTGCTCCTTATGAAACTGGAAAAGCAGGTTTTGAGGCCTTTCAATAGGGCCGGCTACCAGCTGAGGATAAAACATTACATATAGCGCATAAATGCCTAAGTGCCTTTCTGCTTTCTGGTGGCCGCGGTACACCTCTATTGTGTAGCTCATAGCCTGGAAAGTATGGAATGATAAGCCTATAGGAAGCAGGATTTTTAGCAATGGCAGAGCATAACTTATATGGCTGTTTTCCAGAACGAAATTAGAATTTTCAATAAAAAAATTGTAATATTTAAATACTGCCAGCACACCAACATTTGTGATAATGCTTAATACCAAAAATGATTTTCGTCGCAGCCCCTGAGCGTTTTCTATATAAATACCTGCGGCATAGTCTATAAAAATGGTACCAAAAAGAATAACTATATAAATAGGAACAAAATACATGTAAAAAATACAGCTCGCTACCAAAAGATGGAACCAGCGGAATTTATGCGGCAATAAAAAAAATAGTATCGTTACTACCGGGAAGAAGAGCAGAAACGCATATGAGTTAAATAGCATGTTTTTTGTTGTAATGGTGTAAAGATAATAACAATACCATTATCTTAAAACATAACCAGTTCTTTATTTATAATCGTGAGGCAACAGCGTTATAGTAACTGATTTGATGCACTTGATTAAGGAATTAAAATGCCGTTTATGACGCTTTCCTTTAACTGTTCTTTCCAAATTTTTAGCGGAGTTATATGCAACAAAGTAAGCATGTTACCTTTAAGCAGCATTGACAACATTGAGGTAAGAAGCGTGCAATTGTAAGGGCAAAGTTACAGGTGTGCCTAAAGAAAAAACAGTACGTATACGGCACCGGCAAGGCACCCTAATGCAAGTATAAAAAAAATAGCGCTCTTAGCCGCCTGCGGTGGTGTGAACTTCATAATGTCGCATTTTAAATATAAAATGCGGAGGGATAAAACCCCTCCGCGAATAATGTTCTTCCTATTTCATTGGCTCACTAGCAGCCATATTAAATTCTCTTTCGCCATCTGTGTTAGGGCCCTGTACTTTCTGGTTGTCTTTATCTATAAGGCTTAGTGTTACTTTGCACTTGCCCACGCCCAGGTTAGTTATAAATTTAGGCTCCCATTTATCAATAGTAGCGGTCAGGTGTTTTCCTGCTATTGAAGTATTGCTTATATCCGCTGTCACCTTGTAACCGTCTGCGCCAAGCTGGCAGTTCCACACATAGAAGTCAAGCATTACATTAGCGGTGTCCTTACCAATATAGTCTCCTTTTGGCCTGCTGTAAAACAACATAGGTGTTGAAGGCACATCCATTTTGGTGGGCGCTCCTTTTTCATCCAGTTTAAAATGGTACACCACCGCCGCGCCTTTCGTTTTCACTGACTCATGATAAGAGCGGGAAAGGAAACACATCAGGTAGTGCTCAGTGCCGTTTGCCACAGTCACTTCATTTTTTGGTTCGTAAAGCGCTTTATACGGCTGGTGATCTAATATAAAATGGATATGCTGCCCTTTATCAGAGTTATTACACCCCTTGCCGGCACCGTCAGTGGTTTGCGCTGCCAGCTGGTAATTCTTTACGGTGAAGCTAAATGTAAGTTTCGTTGAGTCAGTGCCAACCGGGCTGTGCTTTACGTCTTTTATCTCCAGCATTGCATTTGGGAACTCCGGTGAAGGCGTAACAGGCTGTAGCGCAACCGGTGTTAAGGCTGCGGCCGTTTCCGTTGTTGTTTTTGTACTTGCTGAGTCGGTAGCGGTAGTGGTTGCTGTTGACTCAGGGGTATTGTTACATGATGCAAACAACAGGCACGAAGCACCGGCAGCCACCAAAACTGAAGATAGAAATTTCATAATGTTTTATTTGACTGCAAAATTATACCTAATTCTGCAAATAAAGTGCCCCTGTTTCACGAAAGCCTTTGCAGAAACTAAATGATCTGCTACACAATTATGCACCGGTTTTAGTTTTGGCCTTAATTATATTCTGTAATTTTGCAGCCTTAACCTCACAGTAGTATTTTTCTAAATGACTGAGCAGCAAAACATATTCCTTGCCAAAAGCGAGGTAAAAGCAGGTGACCTGGAGCATAAGCGTAAAATCGCTTTTAATATTGATAAATATAACAGCAGTGTTATTAAAGGAAAGCACCAGTTTGAAAATCTTGACTATGCTCGCCGCAAAGCGAAAAATGTAAAGTGGAAAGTGATAGAGCAGTTAGATACCTACCTGGAGCAGTTTGAGGCGTCATTTATTAAACGCGGCGGAAAAGTGATATGGGCAGAAACCATTGAACAAGCCCAGCAGGCAATATTGCAGATTTGCAGGGAAAAAGGTACCACGCAGGTGGTAAAAGCCAAGTCAATGGTAACCGAGGAGATACACCTCAATAGCTTCCTGGGCCAAAATGGAATTGAATCTGTAGAAACTGATCTTGGCGAATACATACAGCAGCTTGATGGTGAGGCACCTTACCACATTGTTACCCCCGCAATGCACAAGAGCAAGGAAGATGTGGCCCGTGTGTTTTATGAGCGCCTGGGCACCGAACCCAACCTCAGCCCTGGTGAAATAACAAAAATAGCCCGCGAAAAACTGCGTGCAAAATACCTTACCGCAGGCGTGGGTATCACCGGCGGCAACTTCTTACTCGCTGATATTGGCGGCGTATGTGTTACCGAAAATGAAGGTAACGCCCGCCTATGCACCTCATTCCCCGCCACCCACATAGCCGTGGTGGGCATTGAAAAAATACTGCCTTCGGTTAACGATCTGCAACTTTTCTGGCCCTTGCTGGCCACATTTGGCACCGGGCAGCAGGTTACAGTATACAACACCATATTTACGGGCCCGCGTAAAAGCGACGAAACGGACGGCCCCGAAGAAATGTACGTGATACTGCTGGACAATGGCCGCACTAACCTGCTGCGCAAAGAAGTGCGCGAAAGCATGTACTGCATCCGCTGTGGCAGCTGCCTTAACGCCTGCCCCGTGTATAAAAATATTGGCGGCCACGCCTATGGTGCCACCTACAGCGGCCCCATAGGGTCAGTAATAACACCGCATATGCAAGGCATGGCCGAGTACAAACACCTCAGCTACGCATCAAGCCTTTGTGGCAACTGCACCGAGGTATGCCCCCTTAAAATAAACATACACGAAATGCTGCTCGCCAACCGGGGCATAGCAGTAGCGGAACACCACACCACCGCCATGGAAACAACCGCATGGAAACTGTGGAAGGTAGCCATGCTGAACCGGGCCCTGCTGAACGCCGGCGGCCCTGCCCTCAAAAGCAAAGTAGTAAACAGAGTGTTTAAAAACAGCTGGGCAAAGCACAGAGACGGCTTGCAGTTCGCGGGTAAATCTTTCGCCAAAATGTGGAAAGAGCAGCGTGGATAGCAGGTAGGCAGTGCATGCCAGTGACTGGTATATAGGCAAATTATTGAATTTTTAAGATAAAACAGACAATTATGAAATCTACACTTTTGCTCGCTGGTTTGGCATTGACCATTACCGCAGGTGCCCAAATCCACCACTACCTCAAAACCGAATGCGGAACGGAATTTACCCTCGCGCTCCGAAGCGACAGCACACTGTGGGCCACGGGCCAGAACGGCAACGGCCAGTTGGGAAACACTGACTATACTGATACCAGTGTGTTTACGGCGGTAGTGCCGGCACAGAAGTTTATTGACGTTGCAGCCGGTGGCCTGCATACTATTGCCATTGCGGCAGACAGCACGTTGTGGAGCTGGGGCCTCAACGGCAACGGACAGTTGGGTCAGGGTACCGCAGGTATTTCAGGCGCGCCCGCACAGTCTCTGCCGGGTACGCATTGGCGGGTTGTGGCTGCCGGCATGGCGCACTCCCTGGCTTTGAAAAATGATGGCACCCTATGGGTGGCAGGCTATAACTACAATGGCCAGCTGGGCACAGGCGATACAACGCAACGCCTCACCTGGACACAGATAGGCACTGACAATAACTGGAAAAGCATAACAGCAGGCGGTGTGTTCAGCATGGCGCTGAAAAATGATGGCAGCCTCTGGGCATGGGGTTACAATGGTGATGGCGAGCTGGGCATGGGCAATACATCACCTTTAGTCAGCGCACCGGCACAGGTGGGCACCGCAACGGACTGGCGCAGCGTAAGTGGCGGCTTCCAGTTCTCAGTAGCAATAAAAACAGCAGGCACACTGTGGTCAACCGGCTTTAATGGAAACGGCAACCTGGGCCGCGCCACAACCGGCTCTAATGATTCCAATTTTACTCAAATAGGCACAGCAACTGACTGGAAGTCCGCAAGTGCTGGTGCCAGCTTTTCATTCGCAATTAAGAATGACGGCACCCTATGGGGCTGGGGCTATAATGGCTCAGGCCAGCTGGGCACAGGCAGTACGGCCGCTACACAGCCCGTGGTGCAGATAGGCACCGACAATGATTGGAAGTATGTTAGTTGCGCTGATGGCGTTTCAGACGGTTCATCGGTTTACGGGCTGCACTCAGCAGGCTTCCATACGGCGGCAACAACACTTTGCGTAGCCGGAGCGGGTTACATTGGGCAGCTGGGCGATAGTATCTATTGGGCGCCCACATCAGGCCAGTATACTTTTAACTGCGATATTGCCGCTACCACATTGGCGGTTGAAGAAATAGCAACAGCGCCATTTGAGCCAATAGTAATGCCCAACCCGGTGTACAATACGCTGGCTGTCTCCGGCATCACCCAGCCGTGTAACTACCGCCTGCTTGATATGACCGGCAGGTCATTGCTCAGCGGCGTTATAGCACCCGGCGCACAGGTTGATGTAAGTACACTCACCACCGGCAACTACCTGCTGCAACTGCTGCACGGAAACGGCAGCCACAGTGTACTCAGGTTCGTGAAACAGTAAATTTTTTCTCTTTTTTATTATAAGGCGTAATGGCGCTGCAATGTGCGGTTACACCTTTAGTATTTTACAGGTATATGTGCTATATTTGATGCATAGCTCACTCTAAATGCCTCTATTTATGCCTGAAGTAATCATTAAACGCTCATCAGAATACATCAATTCGCTTCGCTCCTGCCATATAGTTATTGACGGTGAAAAAGCGGGTGAAGTAAAAAATGGGAAAACGATTCAAATTACTATACCCCCCGGCAGGCACACCATTAAGTCAACCATCGACTGGTGCGGCAGCCGGGAACTAACGTTTGAAGCAGGCCCCGAAGACAGGAAGCAATTCCATCTTTCCGGCTTCAGGTATTCTAAATGGTTTATGGTTGCCGGGCTATTGCTTGCCCCGGTGGGTATCGCGGCAATGTATTTATTTGATAATTACCTGCTGATGTTGCCGCAGCTATTCTTAGGGGCAGTCCTTGTTTACTATCTTAGTGTTGGCAGGAGTAAATACCTTACACTCAAGCACGAAGAGTAGCCGCTCATCCTTACCCATTCATCCACTCTGATTTGCAAGAGGCTGTTTTGCCCCTTCGTGGCACAAGGTTTGTAGATAATAATGAACAGATAACCCCGTATGCAGTAGGTAACAAAACCCATCAAAGCTGCCCTACGCTCAACTTCAGATCAGGTAATTCAATTTGGAATTTTACTTTTGCTTTAAGCGCCGCAAAAACCCTCATGAGTGTGCCTATGGTTGCATTGCTTGCATTACTTTCCAACCTGGAAATCTGTGATTTCTGCACGCCAATAAGTTTTCCAAGTTCCTCCTGGGTCATGTGGCTGGCTATTCGCGTATCTTTAATTGCCTTCCCTATTAATTCCATCTGCAATGCATACTCGAATTGAGCCCGCTCAGGTGTATCAACTTTACCAATAAGTTCGTCCTGAACCTCATCTAATGTGTATGTTTTCATGTGTTTTTATTTTTATTCTTCTCTTTGTCCTGGAAATATTTTACTTGTTGCTGATTGGCTTTTTGAATTTCGTTGTCCGGAACCTTGCTTCTTTTCTTTATAAATCCATGGGTCGAAATCACCAGGGTATTCATGTTGTCTGTCTTGTCCCAAAAAGCAAGCAACCGATATTGTAATCCCTGGTAAAGCGTCCTGAACTCCCAAACATTATCAGTCAATTTCTTGAAAAGTTCAGGGTCATGTCCCGTTTGTGCCTTACGAATATTGCAAAGTATTTTTTCATAATGTTTTCTATCCAGTTCAGCAAGGAATGCAAAAACCTCCTCCAGAAATATTACTTCGAATAGTTTTTCCATTCATCATAATTTGCCGCTCCAAAGATACAAAAAGTTTCGTTTTAATGAAACTATTTTAATGTCACATTGGTCTAAGACCGCTCTTCGCAGTAGCTTATACCTACGGCGGGGTGGTGCCCCGCGCACCACTGACCGTAGTCGCTCACTACGATCCACTGCCAGTCTCCCGGCTGTCCCAGCCATTCCCCATCCCCACAAAAATCCCCCACCCCTATCCCCCGCACACCCCAACAATACTCCCCTGAAATCCGTTATTTTGCGTAAGATTCTTTTT
>JACMPD010000140.1 GCA_014377675.1 Taibaiella sp. | reverse complement strand
GGTGATTATTGAAAGTTCACCGGTAATAATAATGAGTAGCGAAGACCGCCTGCACCTGGACCAGACCCTGCTTCATGATTATATTTTCGAGTGGCAGCCTGATGGCGCAGCAATGTGTTGCGTGGCGCTGGGCTGGGTTTCGCTCTACAATCATTCCTATACCTCTAATTGTGAATATTATATGGATTACGATACTGATACCATATACATACAGGCAATAAGAGATATAGATGCAGGGGAAGAGGTCACCATCAACTACAACGGCACCTGGGATAAGGAAGACAAGCTTTGGTTTGATGTGAAGTAATGTAGTTGCTTTGCCTTACCTTACTCCACCCTGTAAACAGGATACCGCATATACCCCGGTTCCATGTATCTGGAATGGCGGTAAACAAAATCAAGCTGCGCTTCCGCGCTTTTGGCGAACGCGGTATCTGTTTTGCGTTTGGCTTCAAGTTGCATTTTTAGCCCCGCATCGTTTTGTAATAGTTCAGCCGCCAGGTCTTCAAAAATGTAATCACCGAAATATTCCTTTTGCGATAATATCCCGTCAAAGAAATTCCACACCAGGAAGGCGTCCGGTGCTGTGGGTTCCAGCGTTTCTATTATGTATCTTTTGGCGGGCTGATTTACGGGTATTATAAAATCACCCTTCCTGCATTTGATGCTTACCGTTTGCGGGCTTACCTGTATGTTTTTGTGCATGTAGTGTTTTTCATACGGCCGGGTATTGGTCTCTATATTATCAATGTGGTAGGCGGTAACCGCAATGGTACTATCGTGCAGCAACGGCACAAGCTCCACCCCGTTGCGCCTCATACGGCTGATGACCGCCCCCCATGCCCGGGAGATGATGTAAGCGGCAGGCGCGCTCATCTTCTTCGCAGGCACAAAGTGATTGTAAAATGGAACCTCCTTTGTAAATGGTTTGCCATGGTCATAATACATGCGCGGCAGCCCGGAGACAAGGCTGGTTTTATACAGTGCCTCATAACCCCTGAAGGTAATATTATCATGCCGGCTGCTGTCGGCCTTCCATTCCAGTACAAATTCTTTTTGCGTTATCAGCGCCTGCCGGTCGGCGGTGCGGGCCGCTGTTATTTCAGCCGCATTTTTTCCCGCTTCGGTTATTACGCATTCCAGCAGGGCATAGGTAGCTTCCACCCGTTGCTTAAACGGCTTCAGCATGTGTGTCTCCGGCACATAGCCAATGGTTTGAAACTGGGCCGCGTATCCGCTTGAAAAGCGCGGCCCTTCATAAAACTCAGTCCAGCCATTGGCAGGCGTATTGTCAAAGTTATTTACATAAGGCACCAGGTCGTACCCTCGTTTTTTCATGTCTTTATATAGCAGTGGGTTCAGCTTCTCCTGCATAAAACTGCCGGTCTTGCCGCCCAGCTTGTCATGTTGGGTAGCCAGCAGGCTTATTATATGCTGGTAGTCAGCTCCGTCGCTTACATGGTTGTCAATAAATATTTCCGGGTCTGTAGCGGTAAATAATTTTTCAAAGGTGCGGGTCTCAGCTGCGTCACACTTTACAAAGTCCCGGTTAAGGTCAATGTTTTGCCCGTTTCCCCTGAAGCCATAGGCCGCGGGGCCGTTTTGGTTGGCGCGGCTGTATCCGTTTCGGTTCAGGGCGCCGCCTATATTGTACATGGGTATCACCACCAGCGCTACATTGTCAGGTATTTTTATCTTCCCCTGTGCTGCGTCCCGCAGCAACATCATACATGCGTCCACACCATCAGGCTCGCCGGGGTGTATGGCATTATTAATCAACAATGTGATGCGGCCTTCCTTTTTCCAGTGCGCAATGTTGAAATCACCGTCAGCCGAATAATACACCACGTGCAGCGGATAACCGCCATCAGCGGTACCGGCTTTTTCCAACTTAAGCGTGCTGTACCTGGTGCTCAGGCGCTTGTAGAAGTCAATGGTTTCATGCCACGTAGCCGACTCCCTGCCAGCTGATGTTTCAAAGCGGGTAGTGAAAGTGGCTGGTTTTTCCTGTGCGGGTAAAGCACCAAACCCAATAAACGCCGTAGAAAGCAGCAAAATATTTTTTTTCATAAACTTCCTTGTAATGCTGGCAAATTAATGGATTTTTTTGTGTCTGCCGGTATTATGGCACGGAAATGCCGGATTGCTCGCGACAACAAGAAAAAATGATTACTTTCAATTATCTTTACATGAATGCGTAAGTATCGCTTTTAACTTTTACATTCCCTGCCGTTATAATACATTTGCTCTAATGAAAAAAATATTTCCTGTTATTGTAGTATTGATTTCCCTCTCCGTGATAGGCATACTGGTGATACAGATGTCTTGGATCAACAATGCTATAAAACTTAGGCATGACGAGTTTGAGCGCGGCAAAGAAGATGCCCTCATCAAAACCAAGGAGTCGTTGCAGGACCGCTTTGTGTATAACTGGCAGCGCAATAACGGCTACCTCACGGGTGGCAAGGAAAATATTATCCGCAGCAACTTCACGGTGCTCAGCTCATTTACCAATGAAGAAATTGATGAAATCGTCAGCAAAAACCTGAGACTCAGCAATGTGAAATATAAATATGAATATTGTATCACCAATGTTTTCGGTATCAGTATCTTCCAGTCTGCCGACTTCAAGGTAACGGATATACAAAACTCTTCTTTCATTGTACTTTCGCCTGAAGATTCCTACCGTTCCAAGGAAACGCTCTTCCTGCTGGTAAAAGAAAATAAAAATGAGGTGCTCCGGGATATGTGGTGGATGATAGCGGCATCTATTTTATTTACATGCATCATCGTTTTCGCTTTTGCGTTGACAGTCCGCACACTATTCAACCAGAAAAAAATATCCGAGATAAAATCAGATTTTATCAACAACATGACCCATGAGCTGAAAACGCCCCTCGCTACCATCTCCCTTGCCATTGATGCGCTCACCAATGAAAAGGTGATACATGACAGCGAGAAAGTAAAAATATACAGCAGCATGATAAAGGAGGAGAACAAGCGCATGAATAAGCAGGTGGAAAAGATACTGCAGGCAGCCCGCCTGGAGCGTGAAGAGATAAAACTTAAACTGCAGGTTATTGATGCACATGCCGCCATAAACAAAGTTGTGGACAACCTTGCCCTGCAGCTGCAGGACAAGCAGGGCACCATGCGCCTCAAGCTCAACGCTTCAGCTCACCTAATTAGCGCTGATGATGTGCATTTCTCTAATATTATCTTCAATCTGCTTGATAATGCCATGAAGTACTCCGCGCAGGCTCCTTTCATTGAGGTGGAAACCCTCAACACCGGGTCTGGGTCCTTTGCGTTGAAAATAAAAGACAACGGTATAGGGATGGATAAAGAAACCCAGACCCGCATATTTGAAAAATTCTTCCGCGCCCACACCGGCAACCTCCACAATGTAAAAGGCTTCGGCCTTGGCCTTAGCTATGTAAAGGCTATAGTTGAAGCCCATGACGGCAAAATAAAAGTAGACAGTATACCAGGGAAGGGCAGCACCTTCACAATTACATTACACGTAGCTGATAAAGAGTAACTTAATGAATATATCAGCATGATGGCTGTAATTTTCAACAAAATACCCGCTTCATCAACCAATACACCCCCGTTTTCACTAATCCGGAACATTTATTCCTCTAAATGTTGTGCCACTGTCATTTTTTTAACGACATTTGCTTACGAAATTATGACTTTGGAAAGCAATATAACTCACAGCACAGGCGCAAATCCGCTTCAGCACTGAAAAAATTTTTTCAAAAAATGTGTTTTATGTTTCGTTTTAGTGTCGTAGTTTTGCCTTCACTTTTACATAAGGCAAAGTTAATTTTCAAATCTATAATCGTGCCAGAATCAATATTGCAACTGTTTCGTATATGCTCAAGGACTACGTTCACCGTAATATGTGCCTTGTTCCTGTTCAACGCTTCAGCAATTGCCGCTCCTAACGGAGAGTCGTTATTCAAAACCAATTGCGCTTCATGCCACAATCCGTTGAAAGATGCCACGGGCCCGGCTCTCCAAGGTATTTCTAAAACATTTCCTTCTAAAGAGTGGGGTTACAACTGGATTCACAACTCAGCTGCCTTAATAGCTGCAGGCGATAAGACAGCCGTTGACATTTACAATAAATACAACAAAGCGGCTATGACCGCCTTTCCCCAGTTATCAACTGACGAAATTGACGCTATTCTTAAGTACGTTGATGACTATAAGGCACCAGTAACGGCTACCGCAACCGCAGGCGCAGACACCAATAGCCAATCAGGCGAAAGCAATAGTTACCTGTACACTATTATTACTCTTTCTCTTCTTGTACTGGTTTTCATTCTTTGGAGAGCTAACCAAACGCTCCTCAGAAGCGCTAACGATAAAGTAGGTATCGTTAATATCAAAGAGGTGCCACTATACCGTAATAAAGTTGTAATAGCCATTGTAGCAATAGTTGTATTTATAACAATGGGTTATTGGCTGGTAAACGGCGCAATTAATCAAGGCCGCATGCAAAACTACAAACCACTGCAACCTATATACTACTCCCATAAAGTACATGCCGGTATCAACCAAATCAACTGCCTTTATTGCCACGCCGGCGCTGAAAAGAGCAAGAGTGCGATGATACCTTCTACCAACGTATGTATGAACTGCCACAAGCAGATCAATGAATACACGGGAGAAAAAGACCATCCGCTTGTAACCGCTGAAGGCAAAAAGGTCAGTGGAACCGAGCAGATTAATCTTCTGTACAAGTACGCTGGTTGGGATCCTGTGGCTAAAAAGTACAACACTGATAAAAACGGTAATATATTAGCCACACCTGTACAATGGGT
>JACMPD010000139.1 GCA_014377675.1 Taibaiella sp. | reverse complement strand
TAATAAAATGAAAGCTGTCTGTAAAAGATTGGCTGTAGTCGCGGGGATATTATCCCCGTTAAATGGAAATGCGATACCGGTGCCGGCGATGGTCGTGATATTTTGAGCTGCCAGCTTTCCGCTGAAACACAATAGAACGAGAGAATAAATTAGTGTTTTCATGTTCATTTGTTTTAATAAAGATCAATAACAACGTTACGCATAGGAATATTGTTGTTAGGGAACCAAGTGGCGCTGTTCATGCAATATGGCCCAGTCCAGTTGGCAATGCCGGTTGCCCCGTTACCACCGCAGGTTGAGGCCAATGGCCCTTGCTCCAGGTTACCACTTGAATTAAAACATACTCCAAAGCAATCGGTCTGAAAGGTGGCATCAGTCCACCGGAATGTTGTTGTAAGCGCAAGCGAAAAAGGGAAAGTTATAGTTGCATAGCCTGGGCCAAGAGTAGCTACATGATTGGGGTTGGCTCTGCCGTAAGACCCTCCCGGCGGAATAACTATCGTGTTGCTCATAATATTACATGGGCCATTACCTGATGCTGTTTCTGTTGCATACAAAGTTACATGATACTCGCATGTAGTTGAATGGTTCCAAATTAAAATAGACCCGGCCTGGGCTAAGGCTTTACCCCCCCCGCGATCAGCAGCGCTGCAAGCGTTAAAATTGTGCGTTTCATAAAATGTATTTTTTAGTTAAGACAAACTTAATTAAGTTTGGGGAGAATAAGAAGGAAAGTTTATAGCAAAAACGAATTAATGGATGAGGGCAAAGCACATCCGTTTCAAATTTTGAAGGTAATTACCTTAAATTTGTATGGCTAAACAGTATAGCTATGAGCGAAGCGGAGATAATGGAATTACGAAAAGAAGCAAAGAAATATATTGACAACGCAGATGAAAGGGCATTGAAAATGGTGTATGCTATGCTGGAAGCTGATGCTAAAAACGAAGATACATTTTCTCTTACTCCCCAACAAGATGCTGAGCTAAACGAAATTTTAGAACTTGATAAAAAAGGTCTTTTAGGCTATTCATCTTGGAGCGATGTGAAACAGCGCATTATATCAAACAAGAAATAATGAACTATATATAGAACTCTCGGACAGAGCAGAAAAACATCTTGCTTTGGCTTTTACGTGGTATGAACATCAAAAAAATGGATTAGGTACTACTTTTCTTGAATCAGTTGAGAAGTCCTTTGTTATGATACAATCTAATCCATTAGCTTACGGATATCGTAAGGGTACTATCAGAGGCTGCATTGTCAAGCGCTTCCCGTACCTTATACTATTTTATGTACGAAAAAACAACGTTCGTATTCTTGCTATATTCCACACCAGTAGAAATCCGGAATAGAGTTAAAGAAGTAGAGGCAAGATACCTGAATCTGCTTATTTCCCATTGTGCCTATTACCAAATATACATCGTATTAAAATAAAATGACATTTATTATTTTCATCTCGGTCCACATCACCTAAAATAATTCCCCGTTCTTCATTCCATTAATCACCCTGCCTTTCTTACATTTGTGCGTTATATATTATGGAATTAAGTAAGAATTTCGAGCACAAAAAGGCTGAAGAGAAATGGTACGGCCATTGGAATAAATCAGGTTACTTTACAAGTAAACCAGATAACCGCCCCCCTTACACTATTGTGATGCCGCCGCCCAATGTAACTGGTATACTGCACATGGGCCACGCACTGAATAATTCAGTTCAGGATATTCTCATACGCCGCGCCAAAATGAGCGGTTTTAATACCTGTTGGGTGCCTGGTACCGACCATGCCTCTATTGCCACTGAAGCAAAGGTGGTGGGTATGTTGCGCGAAAGGGGTATTGATAAAAATACGCTTAGCCGCGATGAATTCCTGAAATATGCCTGGGAATGGAAGGAAAAGTATGGTGGCATAATCCTTAACCAGTTGGAAAAGCTGGGCTGCGCGCTCAATTGGGACCGCACCGCATTCACTATGGATGAGGATTACTATGCAGCCGTTATCAGGGTATTTATAGAGTTCTACAACAAGGGCCTTATCTATCGCGGTGTGCGTATGATAAACTGGGATCCGAAGGCTAAAACCGCCCTCAGCGATGAAGAGGTAATACACAAGCAAACAAATTCCAAACTCTACTACGTACGCTACAAAATTGATAGCGATACAGAAGAGTATATAACTGTTGCAACCGTTCGCCCTGAAACTATATTGGGTGATACCGCGGTGTGCGTGCATCCTGATGATGAGCGTTATGCCCACCTGAAAGGCAAGTACTGTTTTGTGCCATTGCTTAACAGGCGTGTACCAATCATTTTCGATGATTACATTGATAAGGAATTTGGTACGGGTGCGCTGAAGGTAACCCCTGCACACGATATTAATGACTACAACCTGGCCCTCAAGCATGAGCTGCAGGTAATAGATACGCTAAACGACGATGGTACCATGAGTGCCGCGGCGCAGTTGTATGTAGGCGAGGACAGGTTTGCCGTTCGTAAGAAAATAGTGATAGACCTTGAAGCTGCGGGCAACATGGTAAAAGAAGAGCCATACGTAAACCAGGTTGGTTTTTCTGAGCGTACCGATGT
>JACMPD010000016.1 GCA_014377675.1 Taibaiella sp. | reverse complement strand
TCTGCGGCTTGCTGCGCTTACTTATCCATATACCGCAATATATCCATTACCTCCGCGTCAGACAGCGAGGTATGCAGAGGCATCACCGATTTATTCCACTTAATGTAAAGCTTGCCGGCATAGGAGTTTTCGCCATCGGTGGCTATTACCTGCTGTGAGTTTTTTACAAAAGCAATCATTTTGGCCGTATCGCCCCCCCACCTGCCAATGGCACCCGAAAGCGCGGGACCTGTGCGGTCTTCTTTAGCCGCGTGGCACTGTGCGCAGTTAGACTGAAACAACTGCCTGCCCGGCACTTCCGCTTCAGCAGGTCCACTGTCTTGTTTTTGTTCATTTTGACCACAGGCCGCCAAAAGTGTAGCGCCTAAAAAAGCCAATACCATTTTCTTCAAAGCAAAGTATTTTTAAAGTTGAATGTTTATTTTTCAAGTGAATGCACACTGCGGAACAACCTCTTCCACCTGATGCCGTGAGACATACCTTCTTTATGGTAGCTGAACCATACAAACCAAGCCTTACCCACCACGTGGTCAGCCGGCACATAGCCCCAGTAACGGCTGTCAAGGGAGTTATTGCGGTTGTCACCCATCATCCAGTAATAGTCCATTTTAAAGGTATAAGATGTAGCTTCCTTACCGTTAATAAATATCTTACCGTCTTTTTCTTCCAGCGTATTCACCTCGTAGTTGCGGATAACCCTGCGGAACAACGCAATATTCTGTGGTGTTAACTGCACGGTAACTCCTGCCTTCGGCAATACTATAGGCCCGAAATTATCCCTGTTAAACTTGAAGTTAGCCGTGTCATGCGGGAATACCCCCAGCTCGGTAATGAAGCCTTTAGGGTATATAAAAGGCGCCACATTTACACCAGGTATTTTGCGCAGTTCGGCCACCTGTACGTTCTCAAGAAAGAATACGTTACCCTGCCCGCCGCAGGCCATTGGCGGCACCTGCTCTATTTCATTATCTGACAGGTAGTCAGCTATGCCGGCCGTAGTGCCATTGATAGAGAACCACAGTTTCTGATGCGGGTAGTTAGCCCCCGGCGCGTCATTAATAAACAATACGCCATCACGCACTTCCAGCTTATCGCCGGGCATACCTACACAGCGCTTTATATAGTTTTCCTTCTTATCAACCGGGTGGGTTATTATTTTATACCTTCCGGCTATGGCTTCCCTATCGCCGTTAAACTCGTCGCGCAGGGCGGAGTAGTAGTCGTCAGCGGGGCGTTGAGCCATTACGGTATCGCCCGCCGGGAAGTTGAACACCACCACGTCATTGCGCTCCACATTACCGAAGCCCCACAAGCGGCGGTAGCCCCACTTCACAGCGTCGGTGTAAGATTTTCCACCTGTAAGCGGCATGGAGTTGTGCACCAGCGGCAACGCAACCGGCGTCATGGGTATGCGCGGCCCGTAAGACAGCTTGCTCACAAACAGGTAGTCATTCACCAGCATACTGCCCTCCATGGAACCCGTAGGTATGGTATATGCTTCAAATATAAAAGTGCGGATAAGCGTTGCGGCCACAATGGCAAAAACACCGGCATCCAACCATTCCCTCCATACCGGCTTTTTAGCTTTAACAACTGTCTTTTTTACTACTTTCGTCTCGGTTACCGACATGAGGGCATTAAATTAAATAAAAATAAATAATTTGCGTCCCCCTGCCTTCCCGCTGTATGCTTTACAGCGGGTACTACAATATAAAGGATTGGAAACGCCCTCAAAAATAACAACTTCCTTTACATTATATTATACCGGTTGATGCGGGTATCAATATTTAACAAATTCAGGGTGTGGGGGAGACTGGGGGTGTTTACGAGTGAAAGCTGCCTTTATGAATTTTAAGAGGTTGTAGTCTTGCCGTCTACATGAAATAAGTAACTATTTGAGAATTGATATACATATTAATCAACCCACATTGGTTCAGACTCCCACTTTTCATAAAATCCCATAAATCTTATTGGAACATTGGGATGTTTTTCTAAAAGTGCATGTATTTTTGCTTTAAAATGTCCATGTGGATTTATTTCACCAATAAGATAATTAAGTATGCACAAAAAATAATAGCAACGTCTATTATTATTGTAAACAGTATCAATCCATGGCCTAGCGGGTTTTAGTAATATTTCTGGTTGTATGGCAAACTCTCTGTTCCATAATCGGGCATGATGTGCACAAATGTTTCTAACATAAGTCATTGTGTGTATCCATGACTCGAAAACTTTTGTATGCAGTAGAAAATGTTGGGCTATATCTTCTTTATCTTTTCTGTATTTAAGTGCTTTATACAGGCGAGATAGTTGACCAAGAGTAATAATTTCCATGCACATCCATGATGGAGGATGTACAGGATTGGTATATTTACTTCTATAATGATTTATAAACACCTCGCGATTATTTGATTTGCAGTGCTCGTCAATCGCTGTAATTACTTCACTATGAATTCTAAGATTATTAAAAATAGAACTGTCATATTGCCAATGCGAACCGTACTTATGTGATAATTGATATATCATTTGGGTTCGAATAGCCACTTCTATGCGCTCCATTAGATCAAAAACTATCAATTTTAGCTCTCTATCAAAAATATATAGGTCTAAGACATTTTCAAAGGTAATACCACTATTGAACTCATCCTTTCTAAGTTGGAAAGGTATCATGTAGCCACTTAATCGGTAGTAGCTTATGTGAGAAAGATATCGGCGTGCTTTTTCTTCATCATTTATCGTCAGTCCTCTTTTACTAAGTAAGGCTATTTGTTGCTCATAAGTCAACGGTGGCTTATCATAAATCATACCGTAAAAAGAAAAAGCCTCCCAAGTGTGCTTCTACGAAGCCTGGAAGGCGTATTAATTGTCTAATTTTTGCAAATTTAAGCATTCAAGTGACTCTAACAAATTTTTCTTAGACTTTTTCTAACGTAAATTTTTAAATCCAGTTATTAATGTAGGATCATGATTGGTCATGCACTAATCAGATGTTGCTATGCCATAACACTTAAAAAATGACACCTAATCAAGCTGCCAATAAAAAAGCATCATCCGCACTTAACAATTAAACTAATAGCTCCCTGTAATAAAACATAGCCTAATGATATACTTTTGCAGGTAATGAAACAGGAAGAACAGTTACAGCAGCTACTGGAGCGCATAGTGCCGGCCGATGAGCTACATGGCAGGTGGTTGAACAGCCTTTCCATGATGGAAAACACAGGAGCACGTAAAATATCAAAATACGAGCATCCAGTTAACACTGACATAATAGTACTGAAACACGCTGCCGAAGAGGCGCGCCACGCCTACTACCTGAAAAAGCAGATAGGAAAGCTGGCAGGTATTTCACTGCCTGACTATAGCTACGCCTGCCTGCTTGCCCCACTGGAAAGCCACCACTACCTGAATATGCTGGATGTGGAAGCCTGCAGATACCTGAAAAACAACATGCAGCTCGAAGGCCGGGCCCTGAAGCATGGCGCCTACCTGCTGGTCACCTATGCCATAGAGGTAAGGGCTGATATGCTGTATGAGATATACCAGGCGGCGCTCACCAGGCACGGCTCTAAAGTAAACGTGAAATCAATAATATTGGAAGAGGAAGGCCACCTTGCAGAAATGACAAGAATGCTGCAGGACTTTCACCCCGAGTGGGAGCGCCTGGCCAAAGATATCTGCGCGGTTGAAGACAGGCTGTTTATGAAATGGATAGAGGCAGTGGCCGTTATGAACTGATGAGTAGCCGCCACTTAAGGCTGCGCCTTAGGCATACCCGTGTTAAAAAAATACAAAATACCATTTTAATGGTGTTGGGTAACTGGCGTGGCTGTTAAATTTGCGGATGATACTTTGCTTATTAGATTATGTGCCGGGAGTTTCGGTTTTTTTTGACCTTTAATTAAAACTATGTTCAGGTTCCAGGAAATACATCATTTATATATGCTGGCGCTGGTGCCGCTGCTGGTGGTATTTTTTATAGCCGCCGTGTACTGGCGGCAACGGAAAATAAAAAAGATGGGCGATGAACGCCTGATTGAAGCCCAGGTAATGGGCTTTATACCCGGCAGAAGCACTTTTAAATTTATATTGCTTACACTGGCACTGGCAACCATAGTCATTGGGTGGGCTAACCTACAGGCCGGCGATAAAATGGAAAAAGTGGAGCGCAAGGGCGTGGATGTGGTGATAGCTCTCGACGTAAGCAAAAGCATGCTGGCCAAAGATATACAACCAGACCGCCTTACCCGTGCAAAGCAACTGCTGATGCAGATGACGGATAAGATGCATAATGACAGGGTGGCTTTTATAGTATTCGCAGGCAAGTCTTACCTGCAGGTGCCCCTTACTGTTGACTACAGCGCAATAAAAATGATGGTGCAGAATGTATCAACCACTATGGTGCCCACACAGGGCACAGTGATAGGAGACGCTATAGAAATGGCCATGCAATCTTTCTCACAAACGGAGCGCAAGTACAAGTCACTCATCATTATCTCTGATGGTGAAGACCACGATGAAAAGGCCGCGCAAAAAATAAAAGAAGCCGCCGACGCAGGCATTATAGTACATACGGTTGGCGTAGGTTCGCCACAGGGAACAACTCTCTACGACCCCGAAACCAAGAGTGTAAAACTAGATGAAAACGGCTCCCCGGTAGTGAGTAAGCTCAATGAAGAGGAACTCAAATCACTGGCGGCGGTGGGCCGTGGCACTTATACCCTTTTGCAGAATGCAGATGACGTGGCTACTAAGCTGGTAACCAACCTGGAAGGTATGGAACAGAAAAACCTCGGGTCGGTTGTGTACACTGATTTCACCAGTTACTTCCAGTATTTTCTGTTAGCCGGTCTTTTACTTTTAATCGCCGAATGGTTGTTGCCCGGCGCGAAATTTAAAACAAAAAAATATGGCGTTCCCGCTAAATAAAACCACCACCGAAGGGCCGGTATTAACTGCACACTATTGCGCGGCAATACTTATGCCGCCCGGTGTCCGGCTGTTAGTCACTGCAGTAGTAGTGCTGGTTGCGGCTGTTGTGCCGGCAACAGGTACGGCGCAGACCAACCGCTTACTGCAGCAGGGCAATAAACTCTACAGCCAGCAACGCTATGATGAGGCCTCCGCCAGCTATATGAAGGCATTGCAGAAAGACCCAACCAATACTGCCGGGCTTTTTAACCTGGGCAATGCATTGTACCAGAAAAAACAGTTTGACTCATCACGCAAAATAATGGCCTCAACAGCCAATGCTATAAAAGACAAGGGAGGGAAAGCAGCCGCCAACTACAACATAGGTAATACCTACATGGCGCAAAAGAAATGGGAAGACGCTATAGCTTCCTACAAAAACACTCTTCGCAATAACCCGCAGGATGTTGACGCCAAATACAACCTCTCTTACGCGGAGCAAATGATGAAGAAAGAGCAACAAAGCGGCGGTGGTAAAAATGATAAGAAAGATAAAGAAAAAGACAAGGATAAAAAAGACCAGCAGAACAAAGACAAGAACGACAAGGGAGATAAAGACAAGGGCAAGCAGGATCAGCAGGACCCTAACGATGATAAAGGAGATAAAAAAGAAGATAAAGACCCGAGGCCACAGGGGCAGCCAAGCAAACTGACCCAGCAACAGGCCGATCAGCTGCTGAACGCGCTGCAGCAGGAAGAGAAAAAGCTGCAGGACAAACTGAAAAAAGAGAAAGGAATACCCGTAAAAATGGACAAGGACTGGTAACAGATATATTGGTAAAAGGCGCTTCTTCACGAAGCGCCTTTTTTGTCTGAGGCCGCCATGGCATTAGCTATCAATGTAACGGAAGGCCAGTGTACAGCAGTTGTAAATTCACGAAACGGACTCTAACAAAGATCACTTAAAAGGGCTCCTTTCAGCGCGGGGAAATACAGCTGACACAACCAACGAAAACACCATTTTCACCTCCGGAAAAACACGAATCAGCTGGGCATTTTTACACCAATTTTTCCAGTTAGCGGGCAGTAAAAATTCAGGTTGTATACAAACACAAAAAGTTGTCAACATTTTATCAACATTTTTTTTGCGCCTCCAAAAATAAAGAGCAAATAATTTTTCCACGGAAGAAATTCTGTCTAATATTGTGCCAGGGATTGTACTTACTAACCCATCCTTATAGAGTCCGGCAGCCACAACCTCGCCGGACTTTTTTTTTGTTTTAAGCGTTGCCGGGCGCGGGTTTCAGGGCATACAGCACTATGTATAACTACTACGTTTTTTACAAGCCTTACCTCACGCTCTGCCAGTTTTCACCGGAGGGCGATAAGCGCACACTCGCCCACTACCTGCCGGGCATGCCCAAAGACGTATACCCCGTTGGCCGCCTTGACTATGACAGCGAAGGACTGCTGATACTTACCGATGATAAGACCCTTACTGAGCTGCTGTTAACACCGCGGCACGGCCACCGGCGCACCTACTATGTGCAGGTAGAAGGAGAGATAACCCTTGATGCTTTAACGCAGCTGCGGGAGGGCATTATTATTACCATTGACGGCAAGCCTTACCGCACCAAAAAAGCTCTTACCGAAATACTGTTTGAAGAGCCACCGCTGCCACCCCGTGACCCACCTATAAGGTTCAGAAAAAGCGTACCCACCACCTGGCTCAGCCTTACCCTCACTGAAGGCAAGAACAGGCAGGTGAGGCGCATGACTGCAGCAGCGGGCTTCCCTACCCTAAGGCTGGTACGCTTCGCGATGGGCACGGTTACTATTAATGGTATGGAGCCCGGCACTTACAAACACTTTGGCCCCGAAATAAAGCAGTTGCTTGCAAGAGGTAAGTAAAGGTTGTTAGCTGCTGGGATAGTGTAAAAGAGTGGGGCAGGCCGGCGCAAAATAAAGTCTTGCATCAATGTTGCTTTCTTTTCTACACACCCTTGCACCTGTTTTTCACGGTTAAAAAGCTTTCTATTTTATTGAACTTCTCAGAATAAAGCGGCCTTCCATGAAGGCGCTTTACATAAACTTTACGCCTTCGATACTTTGGTGAGTGTACCCGGCCCGGGTTTCGGCTACGCTCAACCTCCGGTCGTTGAGCGCAGCCGAAACGCACTCACTCCCAGTGGCGGTCGTTGAGCGAAGCCGCCACCCCGCACTCCCAGTGGCGGTCGTTGAGCGAGCCGAAACCCACTCACTCCCGGTAGCGGTCGTTGAGCGCAGCCGAAACCCACTCATTCCCAATGCAGTCGTTGAGCGAGCCGAAACCCACTCACTCCCGGTAGCGGTCGTTGAGCGCAGCCGAAACCCGAAACCCACACACCCCCCGGTCGTTGAGCGCAGCCGAAACCACGAAACCCCGCCCGCAGCCATCATTTTTTATCGCTGAATTTTAGTTTTAAATATAAATGAACACTATTCGGTAAGTAATAACTATTTTTGCCGCGGATAATCAATTATTCATTCATGTTTAACTTAATACTATTTGGCCCTCCCGGAAGTGGCAAGGGTACCCAATCTGAGAATATCGTCAACACCTATAACCTGGAACATATATCCACAGGTGAACTTCTTCGCGATGAAGTGGCACGCCACACACCACTGGGCGTTGAAGCACAGAAATATATGGACCAGGGTATACTCGTACCTGACGAGGTAGTAATTGGCATGATCAGTAGCCGCATTGACGAGTCAAAAGACGCAAGGGGTTTTATTTTTGACGGCTTCCCGCGCACCCGCCTCCAGGCCGAATCACTTGATAAACTGCTTGAATTTAAAAATACTAAAATAGACCTCGTACTTGCACTTGATGTGAGCGAAACCGAACTCATAAGCCGCCTTTTAGGCAGGGGACTCACCTCTGGCAGAAGCGACGATACAAAAGAGGTAATAACCAAAAGAATAAAGGAATACCGCGCTAAAACAGAGCAGGTAGCCAGCTATTATGATGGCTATGGCAAGCTCGAAACCGTAACCGGAAATAACTCAGTGGAAGATACCTTCAAACTGATTTCAAAAAACATAAATAAGTATTTACTACCTGTAGCATAGTGGAGAGAGGAAATTTTGTTGACCATATAAGGATATTCGGACACTCAGGTAAGGGTGGAGCCGGCAGTTCCCATTTTGCCCGGACCAAGTTTAACCCACAGGCTGGCCCTGATGGAGGTAACGGTGGCCGCGGGGGGCATATTATACTGCGTGGAAATACCCAGCTATGGACGCTGCTGCACATGAGGTATTTTAAAAATGTGGTAGCCAAAGACGGCGAAAACGGAAGTAAAAACAAATGCACCGGCCATGATGGGGCGGATATAATACTCGAAGTACCGCTCGGCACCGTAGCATATGACGAAGAAACCGGCGACATAGAAGCCGAAATACTGGAGCATGGCGAAGAAATGATATGGCTGCCCGGCGGCAGGGGCGGCCTCGGCAACTACAACTTCGCAACGCCCACTAACCAGGCTCCGGAGCATTCCCAGCCAGGGGAGCCCGGCCGCGAAGGCTGGAAGGTGCTGGAGCTCAAAATACTCGCTGATGTTGGCCTTGTGGGCTTCCCTAATGCGGGTAAGTCTACGTTGCTTTCTGTAGTAAGCGCAGCCAAACCTAAAATTGCAAACTACGCGTTTACTACGCTGGTGCCTCAACTCGGCATTGTTCCCTACCGTGACAACAGATCGTTCTGCATGGCTGATCTGCCCGGCATTATTGAAGGCGCAGCTGAAGGTAAGGGCCTTGGCCACAGGTTCCTCAGGCATATAGAGCGCAACGCTGTACTGCTTTTCGTGATACCAGCTGACAGTGCTGACCACGCCAAAGAATTTGAGGTACTGCTCAATGAGCTGGAGCAATACAACCCTGAGCTGCTGGATAAGGAAATAATAATAGCAGTAAGCAAAAGCGATATGCTTGATGAGGAGCTAAGAGAAGCAATAGCAGACACCCTGCCGGAACATGTGCCACACATCTTTATCTCCTCCCTGCTTAACCAGGGCATCAATGAGCTCAAAGACGAGTTATGGAGAGCGCTCACAGCTGACCGTGCGCAGGATACCGCCGCAAAACCAGTGATGGAATAACCAGTATGTTTAGCCGAAGCCGCACCATGCCGTAAATACAAATCTTTATTAAAGCTATCATTTAACAACTGATGGCACAGTTATTACTGCACTCATGCTAACCCGCTTATTGTCATGCGGGTTTAGCATTTTTATATGAACAAAATAATAATTTTAGCCTCAATCGCAGTGTTATCGGCATCTATGCCCAGCTGCAAGAAAAAAACGAATGATACCCCAGCCAACAGTGCGCAGGTAATGTATGTACATGGCTGCGCAGGGGCTGAAACGCTCTATGGTACCGCCAACAATACACAGGTAACAGGAGCAACAAGCCTCAATATTTTCAAAAGCTCAGGATACCAGTATGTTACCGCAGGCAGTGTCGGCATCGGGTTTACCGTAGCCGGCATTAATACGGTACTTGCCGCCGGCACTAAATCACTCACTGTAGGGGCACACTATAGCGCTTTCGCGGGCGGTCTGCTTACCAATCCGTCATTGGTTTTCGCCACCGACGATTTAACAGCCCCGGCATCGGGCAAGGCTGGTATCAGGTTCGTAAATCTGTCGCCTGACGCGTATCGCTTTGCAGTAAATGTGGGCGGAGCAGTTACTGACTCAGGCATAACATCACAATCGGTAACTGCATTCAGGCAGGTAGCAGCAGGAAGCGTGAATGTCCGCATCGGCGACCCTACCAACCTTAACACCGTTGTAGATGCGGGCTCCCGCCAGTTGTCTTCAGGCAAGTTATACACCCTTATGCTTACCGGCACTTCGGGCGGTTCTGGCGCGGGTGGGTATACACTTACCATGATACAGAATAACTAAAATTATATTCTTTATATAAAAACTCCTGCTTCACATGATGAAGCGGGAGTTTTTTTTATATTACCCGAATGATTTCCAGTACATTGGCGTCTGATAGTGGTTAACCAACCTGCCAAAGTATAATTTTATGAATTTCAGAAATATAATTACCGGTTTATTACTTACGCCCGGGTTCGCGGCAATAGCCCAATATAATACCCTCAGGATACCAGACACGCTTTCAGGCACCTCTTTTAACCTTATTGTAAAGGACACCTTCATGCAAATGCGGCCAGGCAATGTTACCATTACAGGCGGTATAAATACTGACTACTGGGGGCCAACAATATTTATGCAGCAAGGCGACACCGTGCACATGAACGTAAGAAACCTTACCAATGATACCACCACCATGCACTGGCACGGCATGCACCTGGCGGCGGTAATGGACGGCGGCCCACAGCAGGTAATACCTCCCGGCACACTGTGGCAGCCATACTGGAAGGTGAAAAATAACGCCGCAACCTACTGGTACCATCCGCACCTGCACGGCATGACGGAGGAACAAATGGTGAAAGGAATAGGTGGCTTTATAATAATCAGAGATGCCGCTGAGGCAGCACTCGCCCTCCCACGCACTTATGGTGTTGATGATATACCGCTGGCGCTCACCAGCCGCCGGTTCGATACCGCAAACCAGTTCTCCTACCTGCCCGGCCCTTACGGCGACTACATGGTGGTCAACGGCACAATGAACCCCAAAGCCTCCCTGCCCAAGCAACTGGTAAGGCTCAGGATACTGAACGCCGAAATGGAAAGAGGTTATAACCTCGGCTTCAGTGACAACCGCCCATTCTATGTAATAGCTAACGACGGCGGCCTACTGAACGCGCCCGTAAGCGTGACCAGGATGAAGCTAATGGTAGGGGAACGGGTGGAAATGCTCGTGAACCTCTCCGGTGACAATATTGGTGACAGCCTTGACCTTATGGCTTACAATGCCGGCTTCCCGCTTGGCTTTCCCGGTGGCGAACCCGGTACTACGGGGGCATTCGGCAGCCTGCTCAATAATATCAATTTCAAACTACTCCATATCGATGTTGCAGCTGCCACTTCGGCTGCGGTAACGGTACTGCCTTCCACGCTCGTCAGCAATACCTACCTTACCGCATCTGATGCCACGGTTACCCGCACGCTGAATGTTACGGAGGGCACGCCCGGCACCCCGTTTCATTTTGACAACACTCCGTTTGACCTTGCCACAATTAATAAAACCGTTAACCTTAATGCCACGGAAAAATGGACGGTTATTAACAACAATGTATTCGGCCATAGTTTTCATATTCATGATGTTCAGTTTAAGATCATTTCACGGGGCACGGGCGCACCTGCGGCCTATGAAAGCGGCTGGAAAGACTCCTACTATCTAGAAAGGAATGATTCGGTTTCTTTTGTCGCCCGCTTTGATGATTATGCTGATGCACTGCATCCTTTTATGTACCACTGCCATTTTGCACCCCACGAAGATGGTGGCATGATGGGGCAGTTTGTGGTTAAAGACGCCGTAGCAGTAGCTGAAACATCAAAACACGAAGTTGACTTTACCATATCCCCTAACCCCGCAAAAACAAAAATCTACATCAGTTTTCCTGACCCCGCCACAAAGGCCTACTACGTTACAATCACCAATGCCGTAGGCAGAACAATAGTAATGCTGCCACGGCCCAGATTGACCGATGGTATAGATGTCAGCAGTTTCACGCGTGGGGTATATTACCTGCGGCTCATTGATGAAGACACCAAAAGCGGCGTCACCAGGAAATTTATAGTAGAATAAAAAGCAAACAAAAATACTGTGCGGGCAGTGCCGTTTTCCGGTGCCGCCCGCCTAACTCAAAAATAAATGAAGATTAAAAACAACGGTTTACCGACGGTAGTAATGGTTGTTGTGGCACTTGCCCTCTCCCCCGTATATGCCCTTGCAGGAGCAAGAGTTGTCAGGGACTTCAGCCTGAAAAATGTGGATGGTAAAATGGTGTCGTTGAACAGCTACCCTAAGGCAAAGGGCTTCATCATTATTTTTACCTGCAACCATTGCCCTTTCGCAAAGTTGTACCCGCCGCGGCTCAATGAGTTGTACAAAAAATACCTCCCCCAGGGCGTACCCCTCATTGCCATTAGCTCCACCGATACCGTTGTGTTTGAAGAAGATTCTTTCTCCGAAATGGTGGCTAAAGCCCGCCGGGAAAGCTTTTCATTTCCCTACCTCTATGATGACAAGCAGGTGGCCGCAAGTACTTTTACGGCGCAAAAAACACCGCACGCCTTTGTAATATGGAAGGTGTCCGGCGAATGGGTGGTAAAGTACAATGGCGCAATTGACGATAACGGCACTGAACCCGCCTTGGTAAAGCGCCACTACGTAGCTGACGCTGTTGATGCTTTACTGGCTGGCAAAGAGCCGCTGGTAAAAGAAACAAAGTCAATCGGCTGCCAAATACACCTGCGTAAATGAGATCAGCCTTGTAGCTGCACCACCTCGTCAACGGTCAGCCCTGAAATTTCCGCAGTAATTTCTATACTTATGCCATTTTCCAGGCATTTTAACGCGGTGGTTACCTGCTGTTCTTTTATACCTTCAATTTTACCCATTTTAAAATTAGAGACAGTCAGGCTTTCCTCGTACCGCCACATGGAAATATAATTTTCGTACTCCTGTAGTTCGCTCTCGCTTAGCTTCAATATATCCAGTTGTTCCTTGGCTTGTTTCAGGCCACGTGCTTTGGATTCGTGCTTAATTACCTCATTTTTCAAAAAATAGATCCACTCATCAATGGGTGAGGTGGCAACTTCATTAAACTGGTTTACTTTCAGGATATAATATTCAGGGTATATTTTATAAATGGAATCTGAATTGTAGAAATTTTTTTGTTGCCCGTTAAGTTTTAGTGTATCGTGTTTATGAATGCCCACAAAATTGGTAGACCCATGGTATATATAATCTTCCCCTTGCCCAAGGTCAAAATAAACTATGTTTACGGATATTATCTTTTTAATTTTATCATACCCCATCCTTGTGTCTATATTGTCAACTATTAACTTGGATGTCCCGAAGAGGATGCGCATAAGGTAATCCTGCACCCGGCTGCTTTGTATTTCAATAGTAATCAGTTCGCCCTTACTGTTTTGCACCAGCAGATCTACTTTGTTATACTTGCTATCTCCTGTTTTCTGGTTGCTCTCGCTTTCCAGTATGTGGTCAATCTTTATGTCGTCAAGAAGCAATTCACTTAGAAAACCTTCTAAAATGCCAAAGTTTCCTTTGTTCCTTAAAAGGCGCATGACGGCCCAGTCAAATCTAATCAGGTGTTTCATGCGATACAGATGTCCCCAAAAATACAAAAAAATGCGGCTGCCACCTAACCTGGTGGCAGCCCAGCAATACAAAAAAGATATTTAGTTGCTGTGAACAGCACCGCTGGCAGCCGGCCTTGGTTTGCCCTCTTTTACTGCCTGCGCAGCCTTGGTTTTGTATTCAGTGTTTATTTTTTCGTAGGCTACACTGCTTTGTTTTAGCTCCTCATTAAGGTTGGCTATACGGCCAGTCTGCAGGTTAGTCGGCCTGCACTCCTGGCTACATACCGAACTATATACCTCCGTTATTTCTTCCCTCAGTTTCTTTTCATCAGCAAACATTGATGCATGCTTCGTGGCCAGCAGCGTTCCTCTCAGCGTTTCGAGCTTTGTGTTATACTCGTTCAGTATTTTCTTTGACTGTGGCTTGTTTACCGAATCAAGATTGGTCTTTATCATTTTCTGATCGGCGTTTATTTTATCCACCAGCGTGTAGAGTTGCTCATGCATGTGGTACAGATCCATACCTGCTTTATACTGCTCTTTGCGGTCATCTTCGGTAAACAGTTTGTTGTCGGTGTTGTGCACCATTTTCAGCTGATTGGTATATTCTTTCTCCCCCACTTTCAGTTTTACCATGTAAGTGCCGGGCAATACCTGTGGGGCTATAAAGCTGCCATAGTCCAGCTTGCTGCCGCCGGTAGCGGTTTTGGGTGGTGTCCAGCGCAGGTTCCAGTACACTTTGTTTATTCCCTTGCGCTTGGTACCGGGCACCTGCTGCACCAGCTTGCCGGCTGCGTCATATATTTCTACTTTTACATCCTGGCTTGCACGCTCCTTCAGGTAGTAAGATATCGGCTCTATATCATCAGGGTTGCCGCCCCACCAGCCGCCGCTCACCGGCGATCCGCCACCACCAAACCTGCCCGTGGTCACCGGCATAGGTTTGTTCTCAAACAGCACCACATCTTTCCCTGCTATCTCAGGCGTCAGCGACCTGATGGGGGAAATGTCATTCACCACCATTATGCCGCGGCCATGCGTAGCCAACACCAGGTCGTTGGTCTGTGGCTGTATCTGTATATCCCTTACTATGGCATAATCGGGTATGTGGTTCTTCATCCTGAACCAGCTCTCACCGCCGTCAATAGTAGCGAAAAGCCCCCGCTCCGTACCCAGGAAGAGCAGGTTTTTATTCACCAGGTCCTCTTTTATCTTGTGTGCAAATCCTGTAAATTCAGGGCTGCTGAGCATCTTCCATGTTTTCCCCGCATCAGTTGATTTGGCAAGGAACGTCTTCATATCACCATACATGTGGTTGTCAAACGTGGCGTAAACAGTGTTCTTGTCAAACCTTGATGGCTCTATGCTGCTCACCCAGGTTTGGGCCGGTATGCCCGCCGCTACATAGTTTTTGGCCGTGTTAGTCCAGTTTTTACCGCCGTCAGTGGTCAGCTGCAGGTTGCCGTCATCAGTACCAGCCCATATCATATTGTCATTCAGCGGAGACTCCGCTAGTGTAAATATGGTACAGTGGTTCTCCGCTGATGTGTTGTCTTCGCTCAGGCCGCCGCTCGCTTCCTGCTCCTGCTTTTTCTTGTCATTGGTTGAAAGGTCAGGCGAAATCCTTGCCCAACTGCGGCCCTGGTCTGTTGTTTTATACAGGTATTGCGCCGCCGTGTACAAGTGGTGGTTATTGCTCTGCCCGGTTACTATCGGCGTGTTCCAGTTCCAGCGCAGTTTTTCTTCCCCGCTTCCTTTTTGCGGGGTTATGTCTACCGACTTGTAGGTGGTGAGGTCAACCCGGCCCATGTTGCCGCCCTGCGCTTCAGCATAGGCTATGTTTTTGTCAGTAAGGTCAGGCACCGTCCAGAAACCATCGCCGCCATACATGTTCTGCCAGTTTGAGTTATTGACACCGCCGGGCGCGGCTGAGGGTGCCACCCAGCTGCCATTGTCTTGCAGGCCGCCATACATGCGGTAGGGCGTGTTATTGTCGCAGGCCACATGGTAAAACTGCCCTACAGGCAGGTTATACACAAACATCCATGTAGCGCCCCGGTCAAGGCTGTAATACACGCCTCCGTCGGTGCCCAGGTACATCTGGTTAGTATAGTTGGGGTTTATCCACAGGGCATGGTGATCGCTGTGCACCCAACCGCCTTCATAAGATGCGTCAGCAAACGAATAGCCCCCGTCATCAGAATACGAAAAGCCAAAACCAGGGCGGTACACCCGTTTGGGGTCCTTAGGGTCTATCACCAGGCAGCTAAAATAAAACGGCCGGGAAACCACATTCACGGTCGCGCTCTGCGATTTCCAGTGTTCCCCGCCATCGGCTGATATATACAGGCCGGTCTCTTTCGATTCTACAATAGCTATCATATTCTGCGGGGCGCTCGGTGCCAGCGTAAGTGCTATTCTGCCAAAGGGTTTTGGCGGCAGGCCATCCTTCAGCTCCCGCCAGGTTTTACCGCCATCCGCGCTTTTCCACATGCCGCTGCCCTTGCCGCCCGAGTTAAAAGCGTAAGGAAAACGCCTGAACTCCCATGTAGTGGCATAAATAACATCAGGGTGTTCCGGGTCAACCGCTACATCAGCGCAACCCGTCTTTTCATTAATGTAAAATATTTTGTTCCACGTCTGCCCGCCGTCGGTCGACTTGTAGAGTCCCCGGTGTTTGCTGTTGCTCCACAGTGGCCCCGGCGCAGCGGCATAAACATTCTGCGGGTTCTTAGGGTCAATAATTATCTTGGAGATATGCTCCGTACTGTCCAGCCCTACCTTCACCCAGTTGTCACCCGCGTCTGTAGTCATATAGATGCCATCACCCACCGATACGCTGTTGCGCATGTTGCTCTCCCCCGTACCTACAAAAACTGTTTCCGGGTGCGACTGATCTATGGCAATACACCCTATACTCATACAGTATTTATCAAAGATGGGTTTAAAAGAAGCCCCTGCATTGGTGGTCTTCCAAACCCCGCCACCGGCGCTGCCTACATACAGGGTCTTGCTATCCTTGTTCACGCCTTCTATGGCGGTAATGCGGCCGCTCATAGTGCCTGGCCCCAGCCACCGCGCCTCCATAGCCCCGAAGGTATAAGAGTTGACTTTTGTCTGGCCATATGCGGCGGCCTGCAGCGCGGCAACCGCCAATAAAACAATCTGCTTCTTCATATAGAGTGTATGTGGTATAAAAATAAATAAACCCGGCGAATCACCGGGTTTTTTTATAAACTAAAAAATACGCTCTATCCTTTCGGCACAAACATAGCCTCGTCAACACCCTTGTTTATGTCAACTGACTTTACGTCCATAGGGCCGCCACCGCCCATATCAATGCTCATTGGCCACATAATGCCCTCAGGCAATTTCTTATAGTTACCGAAGGTAGAGATCTGTTCCATCTCCTTACCATCCGCTTTTATTTTCTCCACCGAGCGGATGTGGTAGTAGGTAGCCGCATCAATAAATATCGTTTCACTCTTACCGGTTGGGTGCGTTACTTTTAGTTTGTAACACTCCGTACCTTCTACATCATCCTTACCCAGGAAAGCCACGGTGTTACCCTTCGCTTTGTAGTCAACAAGCGGGCCGGCAATGTCCAGCCCTGTCTGGCCTTCCTTCACCATTTCATCCGTTAGAGCCTCCGCTTTTTTAGCGCCCTGGAAAGGATTAAAATTCCAGCCGGCCTTATTGGTGAGTATGCTGTAGCCCGTCATACCGTTTATTGTATACTCCACCTTCATACCTTTTTTATCCAGTATCGCAATGGACAATGGCATTTCCATCCCCCCCGCATTCGCGGTGCCCTGCATCTTTACAGACTTTATCTTTTTCCAGTTGTCCGCACCGCCAATAGCCGTTATATGCTTCTGAATCACTTCATCAGCCGTCTGCGCCTTAGCCGCAATAAAAGTGGTGAACGCCAGCGCCATCGCCAGCACCGAATACCTTATAGTCCTCATTTGCTTTATCTTTTTTTAACCAGTGATGCGCCCCGCGCAATTTCTAAAACATAAATGTAAGAACTATTTACTTTTATGCAAAAAATGAGTTGGGATTTAGTTTTCTGGATGGGAGCGTTTTTTTGACAATCGTTGAAAAATATACGGTACCAGTGCCACAGCGAACTCCTATATATTTGTTCACCTTTCAAACTGCACTTACAATATCTTCATTAGCCACGGGTTTTAACCCGTGGTACAGCTACCTAACCATCCGGCTTTAGCCACAGACTAAAATATTTGGCTAAAGCCACTCATCCTATTCTCTTAATTCAAGGGTTAAAACCCGTGGCAATTACATTGTATAACACGCAATTTATCCCTAAATTTACATCTGCTACCTATAGGAAAATGGCTACCAGCTGTTCCCGATAAAAAAACCACAGCATGTTTTTAACTCAAATAAACGACAAGCGAATTTTCTACGAAAATGTAAGGCATACACAATATAGTATTCTTGATACATTAAATGTGGGTAAATGGATCGGTGTAATAATTGCCAATGCAGAAGATAATTTGTTGGTTGATGGTGTAGTGAAAAAATGCCTTGATAATAATATAGGTTTTGTTTGTTGTGCCGGGGAAATAAGCGAGAAATTAGAAGCATCTTTTGACCATGAAATAG
>JACMPD010000138.1 GCA_014377675.1 Taibaiella sp. | reverse complement strand
TTTTAGCAAAGCACAATATTTGTTCTGGTTTAACTAAACTTAAAATTACCGTTGAGTGAGTTGCCAGTAATATTTGAGCATTGTATACTGATGATAGAGATTGATAAACTGTTTCAATCGCTTTCGGGTGTATCCCGTTCTCTGGCTCTTCAATTAGATATACGCCTGAAAAATCTGGGAGGTAAGCTGGTAATGTAAGGGCTAATAGCCGCAGCGTGCCATCAGAAACAAGCCAGCTTGGTACGCTGATGCCATTATTGTATTTAATACGCAGGTATCTATGGCGGTCATCCTCCCTTTCCACAGTTTCAATAGTTTCAATGTCTGGCAACGCAGTTCTTAGATGTTTTATCCAGCTTTCAAATTGCCTGGGGTGTTTCACCAAGTCATTAATTACCCATGGAAGGTTAGATCCGTCGGTTTTAAATTTCTTAGGCTGTCCGGGAGGGCTTGACTTTCTTATGTTGATACTGTCCAATATAATCATTTGGATGCCTTCAACAATATATTCTTTGAACCAGGTGGATGCAGGGAAGAAGTTATCGTCAAAGGGGAAGTTACCCAGCGCTGATTTTTTTATCCCGGATTTGCATTTTGCCTTTTGATTTAAAGACGTATCGGTATTATTAACCGTTTCTTCAAAAATTCGTAAACTTTCACTATCCCTTTTTATTATGTATGGAAATAAATCATTAGTAAATAGCTTATTAATCTTCCTCCCTCCACTTGCGCTTTTTAATATTCGTTCTTTACTTCTATTGTCAATTATAGTCGATTGCTCTTTTAAGTGTTCAAGCGGGAATGAACTCGTCTTTTGATTCACCATTGCTGTTATCCTCTTGCGATTTAGCAGCAAAACATTTTCCTCATTTATTTCATGTTCTGCGGTCTCATTATTTAATCCTATCCTAACCTCATAGCGTATTGTATTATATTGATTTGTGCCAATTTTTTCGACAATATGATCGGGTAAAATTGCTTCAATTGCTAACTCTATGCTGCCACCTAAGCCGGAAAAAGTGAGCTCGTTAAAATTGGATGAACGTTTAGTTATTGCTTTATCAATACCTTCAGAAATAATATCAGAAATAAACTGAACCACATCAAGGAATGTAGTTTTACCACTGGCATTTGGTCCCACCAGAATCTGAAAATTTTCAAGTTGCCTATGGATGAATTTAAGTGAACGGTAATTATTTGTTTCTATCAAACTAATCATTGCTACAAATCTATTTAATTATACTCAGCTTTATGTCTATGAAATTGAACAGACAGTGCTACTCCCCCCATTTATAACCGCCGGTTTCTATGCCGGCAAGTTGCAGTACACGCTGTATAACAGTATAGGCAATGTCTTCAGCAGTAGTGGGGTTGCTGTAAAACGATGGCGTTGCAGGGCATATAATTCCACCCGCTTCGGTTACTGTAGTCATGTTGCGCAGGTGTATGAGGTTGTAAGGTGTTTCGCGTACCACGCATATCAGTTTGCGGCGTTCTTTGAGCATTACATCAGCGGCACGGGTCACCAGGTCGTTACTAATGCCGCCGGCTATGCGGCCAAGTGTGCCCATGCTGCACGGGCAAATAATTAATGCGTTGTAAGAAGAACTACCGGATGCAATAGGCGCCATAAAATCGTTTTTATCCCAAACTGTAACGTCCAGTTTTTCATAGTCTTTGTTGCCCAGCTCATGCACCCATACTGTGCGCGCGTTGTCGCTCCAAATTACCCCCACATGGCTTACCTGGTCTTTAAGTTGTTGCAGCTTTTCCAGCAACACTTTGGCATATATGGCTCCGCTCGCCCCGCTTACTGCTACTGCTATTTTTATCATAATTTTTTGTGGTAATGCGCAAAACTACATGGATTAATTGTAAATTCGTTTCACGAAAAATAAGAATGATGAAGCGTATTTTAGTTTTAACAATGAGCATTTTAATGCTCTCTACCGCATTAATGGCGAAAAAAATCATATATACCCCTGCGCCGGCACCGGAGGCTAACCATATTAACTGGTTGACTATGGATGAACTACAGGTGAAAATGAAACAAAGCCCAAAGAAAGTATATATGGATATGTATACTGACTGGTGTGGCTGGTGTAAGAAAATGGAAGCCACTACATTCTCAAACCCTGATGTAATAAAATACATGAATGAAACCTTTTACTGCGTGCGCTTTGATGCCGAACGTAAAGACACTTTCCGCTTCATGGGTACCGCATATTATTTCGACCCTGCCCAGAAAGCCAATACACTGGCTGTAAGCCTGATGAAAGGAAAACTCTCTTACCCTACCAGCATTATTATGGAAGAACGCTATCAGAACCCCCAGCCAATACCCGGGTACCAGGATGTAAAAACAATGGAGCTGATACTGAAATACTTCGGTGACAACAGCTACAAATCAACACCATTTCCTGATTACCAAAAGAACTTTAAAGGTACATGGCGTGCTGACGAAGGGCCGGTAGCACCGCCCCCGGGACACTAAATAAGAAATAGTAATTAAGAAATAGTGATGGAAATGGCGGCTGAAATGACCGCTATTTTTTTTAAGAACAGCCGCACATTATTTTGTAATTTCCAATTAATATTGTTTGCCCCAGCCACTCACCTGGTGGCAGTAACTAAAGTTATGTTTACATACCATATGAATAAAATAAAAAATATTGTATTGGCCTTTGGGTGCTTTTGGGTGCTGCCTTTAATGGCTGAAGGCCAGCAGCTTAGTGAGAAGTTTATTGTGCGTGACCTTGGTGATTCGTTATATATTAAAGCATTCAGGAGTGCATTTGATACCACAGGCAATTATTATTTTGAAACAATGTTGCCGGGTAAGGCCGCAAAATTTGCGATGATGACCAACCGCAAAAAAATTGCTCCTGTTTTTACAGGTGGCAGCATAGCCATTATGCCCTACAAGGCTATGATAGCGGATGCGTTTTTTTCTGATAGCACAAGGCGGAAAATATATTACAAAAATAAAACTGGTACTACAATTTATGGCCCTCGCGGGGGTAAAATAAGGGAGGTACTTGACTATGGCCATGACCATATAGCAATAGAACTGAGCACGGGCGGCAAAAGCTCATTATATATTAATGACAGCCTGGTAAATGTTACTGATACCCTGAAGCAGGCCTGGTTGTGCTCCATAAGCGAGAACGGTAATATGCTGTACAGTGTGTATAAAAATGGCAGTTATCAATTATTTCTTAATCATAAATTAATTGACTCTGCTGCCACCCAGTTTGCCGGCATTAATATAAACGACAACGGCTTTTATATCTATGCAAAACCTGATAACGGGAAATATTACGCACATACGCCGTCAAAAAAATTCGGGCCTCTTGCTGCCGTTGACCTGGCTGATTTAAAGGGTAATAATGCCTATTACTTCCGAGGCTGCGCTGAATCGCAGTGTTATGTGCTGGTTAATGACAAAATGTTCAGTGGCATAGCAGAGGCGCAAATTATTGAAGAAGATGCTGCTACCGGCACAGCGGTAAGCAGGAGCGACGAACTGATATCGGTAGAAGCTTTCAGCCCTACAGATTTTGTGTTTACATACAACCAAAGTAAAACTGACGGTATCTTTTTAAACCTGAATGGCAAAGTAATACACACGCCCTATTCCTATATAGGTTTTGTAGCCTATGACAAGCAACTGGGCTATGCTTATTATGGCATAAGGTATGACAGCACCATTCAGGGTGACCGCCTGTATACCAATGTAAACGGTAAAGAGCGGGTAATGCCGCCACTGAAGCGGAAAGTGCCCAGCCACACGCAATGCGTGAGCATATACCCTGATAGTGCAAGCGTCTATTACTACGAGACAAAAGATACCGTGTTTTTGTACAGCAATGGTGCACCGCTGTATAAGCCCGTATCGGCTAAAAAATTTGGGACGTGGGATGCCTCTTCGCTGCCCCTAACCCATACCGAAGGGCTGGAATACTTCGCCGGTCTGAATGTGGAAGATAACAGCTATATTGTATACAATAATACTGTTTCAAAGCCGCTGACACTCATAAACCCTGACTACGGCAGGCTTGATGAGCCTAAAAAAGGCAATATAGTCGCGGGCGATATTTCTCCGCTTGGGTACTATATTATTATTGTTACCGGCCCTGGCAAATATCTGTTGGTTATTAACAATAAAGTATATAAAGAGCTGGAAGGTATTGACCAAATATTTGGTGAATCAGCATGTTTTACCCCCGGTGCGGTAATATTCTACGGCCGTAAGGGAAGTTCGTTTTATGAATACCGGGTAGCGTATTAATGTGGTTTTACCTCCATGTTTGGTGCATCAGTGTTTGTGTCCCTCATCAATAAGGTCGTTATATTCAGGGTGGTCAGTCATGTATTTAGCCACAAACGGACAGTATACAATAATCTTAAGGTGGTGCTCCCTCGCATGCTCCAGCACATGCACTACCAGCGCACTACCAGCACCCATACCCCGCAGCGCCGCCGGCACCACGGTGTGCATTAATACCATACTCCCTTTCAGCCACCTGTAAGTCAGCGTAGCCACCTCCCCGTTTTCAAATGTGGCCTCAAATGTAGAGGTCTTTTTATTGTTGGTTATTTCCATGGTTGAAGCTGCAAAGGTATTGAAAACCGCTTTTCGTAACCTGTATACTCGATTGAATTTATTGTGTCATTTGCATGCGGAATAATCTACTTCCTTTCTGTAGCAGGTAGCTTATAGCAGTCTTTGCTTTGGGTCTGAGTTTCTTGCAGGCTATTGTTTCACCAATGTATAGTTATACATATCGCAGCAAGGGCTGGTAAGGAACAGGGTGTCTTTGCGGATGGTGTAATAAAACATGTGGTGGGCGCCGCCCATGCCTACGGTATCCAAACCAGCGGCGTCAACACCAACGCTGTAATGCCCACCGCGGAGGCTGTCAGCATTTTTTGTTATAAGGAAGGCGTCATTGGTTTTGAAGTAGTAGAACATGTTATATCCCAGTGACTGCGGCGTTTGCTGCTGGTTCGCGATACCGCCTGTTGCGAGTACCCATTTCCAGGTGCCGGTGAGTGGAGTGGTGGTGCCCGTACCTGTGCCTGCACCAGTGCCGGTACCAGTGTTTATAGACGCTCCTGCACCAGTGTTACTCAAGGCAGAGCCGCCGGTAGTTGTTGCACCGGTTGAGGTGGCAGTGGCAGCCTGTGGTGTTACCGCAGTTTCTTTTTGGCATGCTGCAAGTAACGTAAATATAGCGAAGAGAATAATGTTCTGTGTTTTCATAAAATAGCTTTTTACTTTTGTTTTATGAAGATTAAAACACCGTGCCTCTGTATAGACAATTGTAGTAATTATGGGTGGCAGCGTGGTAAAGGAGTGTTAAAGGTGCTGACAATGGGTGTTGTTTAAAAATTAAGGAGGTTAAATTTCATCTTCAGTATTTGAGGGGTTACGCGGAATCAGCTGAAAATTATTATCAAAACAGTTAAGCGCAGTGCCAACAAACTTTTTCACCAGTAGGGCACGCACCGCCTTGTGTGCATTAAATACGGAGAACCAGACTGAGAAAAAACCTTTTTGCACTGCAAAATCTACTATATTTTTAGCGCTTTTAAATCCTGCCTCATATTCAGTCAAATATTTTTTAGCCCATTCCCACGCAATACGTCGGTGTTTCCACCTCGTATCGTTCGGGTTTAATTTTGGGTATTTGGCGTTTCCCGGTATTTTATCTAACCCAACTAAATTAAGCAATGCGGTTGCGTGTGAGAAAGATTTGCCGGCCAATACTCTGTTTACTTCAACAAATCCTCCTTCTTTGTAAGTAAACGAGAGTAGCGTATTGTTCCTGTGTGGGAAATGAATAGCATTTTCGTCAACCGGTTTATCTGATTTGTTGTCTTTCCCATTGCAGCGGCCGCAGGCTAAAATGAAATTATCCCAATCATGAGCTTTAGAGGCATCTTGATTCCGGGATATTACATGTTCTACTTCCAAATCACTGCTCACAACCTCGCAATAACTGCAATAATGATCAAGGTTATCCTCCAGGTCATTTTTTGCAATGGTATGCGGTTTGTAATTTTTATTTTTGCCGTCTATTTGCGGCCATGTCGTTTTGGTTATTGGTCTCATAAGCTGTTGGATCCGCGTTCGATTTTTAATGCAGCTACAAATGCGGCATCCTCGCCAAACATTTCTTCGAGTTCATTCAACCTGCTTCTAAGGCGGGCAACGTTTTCATCAGAATCGCTTGTTTTGCCTTTTTCTATTAATCTGTAATATTCCTCGGCCACTTTCTGCTGCTCAAGAAATTTTTCGCTTCTTGGAATCTCCGCTACCCCCATCTCCCCGGCAGAAACTTCTTCTATGCTTTTCTTATAAGGATCTCCGTCTTTTCGTATGTCATTATCAAGTATAATCAGCTCGTCCTCGGACAGGCTCTGCACTATAAACGGAGAATGAGTAGTAATTATAAATTGAATAAGAGGAAACGCTTTTTTTAAATCACTGACTATATGCCTTTGCCAGTTAGGATGAAGATGCATGTCAAGCTCGTCAATCATGACTACCCCTTTTGAATATTTAACTGCATTTTTTCCAAAATGCCCGTTAAGCATCACGCACCTGTAGGCTAATTCGGCGGTTAGGTTCAACATGGCTATGAGGCCATCACTCATGTTTGAGTGGGTTTTTTTTCCGTTTTGTTGGTCGTCTATATTAACAAATGCTTCCAGTTCATGATAAAAGGAATTGTAGTTAAGATCTTCTAAATAAGGTATCGCCACCATAATTGCTTCAAAAACCGCCTCCCTGGTTCCTTCAAATTCTTTCTCGTATTTTATCTCGCTATCATAATTATGCAACCATTCTATAACGCCGTTAAAGTCCACCTTATCTTCTAATGCGGCGAGATATCCTTTTTCTATTCGTTGCCTTCTTTTTTGAGCATTTTTACCTTTTCTAATTTGCGAATTGAGGCGGTCAGTGCCGAAACTTGATATTACAGGCAGTGATATTGGTTTACTTCTTCGGCCAGTTAGTAAATCCTTAACTATATCTATCAACTGGCCGGTATCTCTCTTATTATGGCTGGTTGTATTATTGTTGTGCATTATCCTCGTCCAGCCCACGTTTCCATATCCTTCAAATTCCGAATCCACTTTAATAAGCGGCATCTCCTCATTGGGTAAATATTCTTTTAGGGCTGCATTCCATTTGGTAAATCGTTCTTCATTTTTAAATTGTCGGTTCTTAACGCCCGGCAAGTGTAAGCATTGCAGGTAAGCACCTAATGCTACTTGCACCGAGTACAAAAAAGAAGATTTACCCATCCCATTGTCACCAATTGCACAAGAAAATTGTGGATTTAAGGTGATAACCTTATCCTCAAAGCCTCTGAAGTTTTTTATTTGCAGTTGGTTAATATGCATCAATTTATAATATTTGTTAGTTATATCCCCTACGCTAATAATGTTTGAGTCGCAAAATATGCAAATTTAGTCTTAATGCAAAAAGACAATCATTTTCGAGATTGTCTTTTATACTATAATTGATTTACTGGTGTAGGCTCTGGCATTGCCACCCTAAACCAGCTCCTCCTTCAAAAAAATACCCGTAAAACTTTCCTTAATGGCTGCAATATCTTCGGGGGTGCCGGCGCCAACTACCTGGCCACCGCCACCGCCGCCTTCGGGGCCCATGTCTATTACGTAGTCAGCTACCTTTATTACG
>JACMPD010000137.1 GCA_014377675.1 Taibaiella sp. | reverse complement strand
GTGCAAGGTATACTATAAAGAAAACCGGCGATGGAATAAAGTGATAATTTCAAATGTAGCACAGAGAGAATAGTGGTACTGTAACGGGAGAAATAAATTTTGGCGGGTGGGGTTTGTAAAAAAACCTCACCCGGCTTTATAAAAGACCCAAATTCTGGCGAAAGCAGGTTGGCTAACAAAACGCACTGAAAATTATGTAGGCCGCAACATTTATTTGAAATAGTATTTTCATTTTATGTATTATTGGAAGTGAATAAATAGTTTTTGCTTTTGACCGTAAGGATTGCTTCTGCATTGCTCCATATTGTATTTCGTAACAGGCCATCTTCAATGTATTTTGAAATGATGCTGCAAATGAATGGTGCATTAGCCGCCGAGATAGTGCGAATTTGGCGGTCTTGCCCAACCAAGTATAATGATATTCCTTATGAAAAAGTATATCCTGTTTTTATTTGTTATTGGAGTTGGTTTCTTAATCTTCAATGCACTTAGTGTAACGGAAAAAAAGACACCCACGGCAGATATAATAAGTGCTCCTCAATACAGATGTACCTATTGCTTGACTCAAGCAAGCAGTTAATTGGCTATGTATCCCGGGAAGTGCATAGTTCGCTTGATAATGCTACAGAATGTTTCATTGTCGTTAATTTGAAGACGACAAATGAGGAAAAAAAGAACAAGATAATTTGCAAGTCGATAATAAATGACATCTTTTCGGTAATTAAAAATCGTAAAATTACGGTCACTATAATGGATGATGAGGTAGTCTTGGACAACATACGTGCAATTGATGGTCTGAATGACGATACTAATTATTCAAAACATGTAGTTGCATTATATTAAGAGCAAACAGATGATGCAGGTTCGGCCGATAATATTTTAATTTTTCACCCATATGATGAAAAGTATGCTCAAGAGTTTTTCTTTCCTCTGAATTGAACATTAGCATAACACTTTGGGCCGTACAAGAACAAATTTAGCGTGCTTTACCTGTGCCGTCATCAATTAAAAAATATTGTAAGTGATAATTGAGAATGTTTATCTTTGACTATACCTTTTAAATGACCCGCTATACCTGTAGCTAAATTTTTATTGTTGTTTTTAATTTGTGCTGTATGTGGCTTTGACAGCACCGGTGCTAACCAGGACACAACTATGCTGAAGCGCGGTATGGCGAACCACCGGCTGAAGGTAAGCGGGCTGTCACTTGGCGGGTACCTGGGCAAGTGCCTTCGCCTGCGTGTAACTAATACTACTCAAAAGGAACTAAAAGTGACCGTGGATCCAGGCCTGATTTTTACGGCTGATGACAGCGTAGAAAAGACAGCAGGCCAGCCCCTGGTAACATGGGGCAATGAAACACTGGTGCTGAAACCATCAGAAACGAGGGAGCTGGAAGTAAACACTTTTTGTGGTAACCTGAATGCCCATTGCCCTCGCAAAAACCTGGCATTCAGCTATGCAAAACAGGCAGATACTCTGCTTATAAAAGCCTTGGTATATGGCAGGGAAAACGGACTTAACAGTTCCCTGATGCAGAGCGGCGTGTGGGCCTTCACCAACCACATGGGTTATAATACAGTGTATGGTGGTTCTGAAATGCAAGCCAATATGCTGTCGACGTTTATTGCCGACCTGACCCATAAGGTGAAACCGGAATACTATAAACAATACAAACAGTTTAATAAGTCTGGGGAAGCCGTTTACAATAAAGACAGCGTGAAGATAGTGGTGCCCTTAAAATGGAGCCATGAGGCCGGAGGGCAAATGTTTGTTACTGTGTATAAAGAAAACGGTGATATTTATAAGAAAATAGAAGCTGACCGCAGTATTGATAAGACGGGGTACACGGTGTTAGTAGAGTTTAACCCGCACAAAGACCTTAACGGCGCTTACATAGTGGAGGCGCGTGATAAAAATAACAAAGTATGGCAGCGCAAACTGGTTGATGTTGACTTTGAGTATCGTGGTTATTAGCCTATCAAACTGCCGCAGGCTATGGCTTGCTTTCGGCGGGGTTGCCAATCCCCGCGTTTCATACCTCCAAACAACAGAGGGATAGATATGATTAACGACGCGTATAATTTTTAAAAAGAGGTAGCCCATGCATAAGTTATTAACATTGCCTTTATAGCATTCTGGCACGGTTATTAGCATATTACAAGGTATGAGAAAGTTCATTTTAAGTTTCGCAGTTTTATTGTTGACACTCGCCGGGTATAATGCCGGAGCACAGGTAAGTGTAAGTGTCAACATTGGCGCCCAGCCTGCCTGGGGCCCCGTTGGGTATGACTACGCTGAAAACTACTACATGCCTGATATTGAAACTTATTATATTGTTGAGCGTCGTGAATATGTGTACCTTGATGGCGGAAGGTGGACAACCACCCGTGCACTACCGGCCCGCTACCGGGCCTATGATGTATATAATGGTTATAAAGTTGTGGTGAACGAAAGGCAGCCCTGGATGCACCACGACAAGTACAGGGGAGCGTATGCGCGCTATAAAGGACACCATAACCAGGTGATAATACGTGACAGCCGTGATGTAAAATATTACCAGAACCCCGGCCATCCGCAATATGCACAATGGCGGCAGCAGCAGGGCAACGATAACCATGGCAACGGACGCGGTGATGGCCACCGGGGAAAAGGCCACGGCCACGGTAACGGACATGGCAACAACGGCCACGGACATGGTAAACATTAAATGCACCCATTATAGCCAGCGTGTATTACATATGGGGCAGCAGTTACTCTTGGGTCTACTTCACCCAAGGCTGTAGCGCTTCTGCCAGTTTGCGGTCATTGCCCAGGCGGGGTACTTTGTTCTGGCCGCCCAGTTTGCCTATTGATTTCATATAGTCAATGAAGGCGTTTTTCTTCATTAAGGTAATTTTTAACGGTTGCAGGATGCCGCCGGTTATCAGGTCATTATAATAGATATTTTTCAGTTTCAGGCTTTCATTAAGCAGGGCTGCAAAATCGGGAAGGCGGGCGGGCTCATTTTCAAACTCAATAAACCATTCATGGTAGGGTTTTTCCCCGTTTACTTGTATCATGGGGGCAACAGTAAATTCTGTTATGCGGACTGCGCTGGCTTCGGCGGCTTGTTTCAGGGCGTGCTCTACCTCTTCGGCTATTACATGCTCCCCGAATGCCGAGATGAAATGTTTTACCCTTCCTGTTACTACAAGCCTGTAGGGGTTTGTGCTCACGAAACGCACCGTATCGCCTATGTTGTATGCCCAAAGGCCCGCATTACTGCTCACAATAAGTGCGTAGTTTTCTCCGGTTTTTACTTCACCCAGGCTCAGGCGGGTGGGGGTGGGGAGGCTTATTTCGCCTGCTGGCACAAATTCGAAAAACATGCCCGCATTGGTGTTCAGCAACAGCCCCTCGCCGCCCGGTACATCCTGGAAGGCGAAAAACCCCTCTGATGCGGGAAAGGTTTCAATCATATCAACCTGGCCCCCCAGGCTCTCCTGTAGCCGCGCTTTGTATGGCTCAAAGTTGACTCCGCCATGCACTATTACCTGCAGGTGCGGGAATATTTCCTTGATTTTTTTTCCTTCGCTGCGCTCGCTGAGCCAGTCAAAATACATCTGTACCCAAGGAGGTATTCCGCTGATGAGGGTCATGTCGCGGTTTATGGTTTCGGCTACTATTTTATCCAGTTTTGTTTCCCAGTCTTCTATACAGTTGGTTTCGTAGCGGGGCATCTGGCTGCCGCGCAGGTAGCGGGGTATAAAATGGTTCACAATACCGCTGAGCCTGCCGGTAGGTATACCGTTGGTATCTTCCATTTCAGGCGAGCCGGAAAGGAAAATCATTTTACCATCAGCGAAAACGGTGTTGCCGGTCTCTGCCATGTAACAAAGCAACGCATTGCGTGCGCCATTGATATGGTGGGGTATTGACTCTTTTGTGATGGGTATGTACTTGGCGCCGCTGGTTGTGCCTGACGTTTTGGCAAAATAAATGGGTTTGCCTTTCCATAATATATCAACGCCGCCGGCTTTTACACGGTCAATATAGGGTTTGAAGTCCTCATAGTCGCGCAGCGGTACTGCATTTCTGAAATCTGGATAGTTCATATCCGCGCTGAGCTTGTGGTCTTTGCCAAATGCGGTATTAGAAGCCGTGCGCAGCAGCCCGCGCAGCGTGTCTTCCTGATCTTTTACTGCAGTAAGCATACCTTTGCGTACACGGGCGTGTATTATTGCGGCATAAGGTTTTGCAAGAAATGATTTTAATTTCATCAGTAGCGATATGGGTACAAAGTTAATACTAATCGCCGGGTAACTTTACAGTAATAAATCGTGGTTAATTAATGGTTTCGAATGCTTTTGCAGGAAAAAAAAGCGTAAAAAAAACAAATTTTATTGTTTGAATAGAAATCTGTATTACCTTTGCACAAATATTTTGGGTTTATCATGTTTGTAATAGTAAGTATCGCGGGTCAGCAATTTAAGGTAAAGAAGAATGATGAATTGTTTGTACATCGCCTTGAAGGTAATGCAGGAGACAAAGTTGAGTTTTCCGAAGTTTTAATGGTGAGCAATGAAGGTAACATCACCTTCACTAATGCTCCGAAAGTTCAGGCGGAAATAATAGATCATTTGAAAGGTGATAAGGTAATCGTGTTCAAGAAGAAGCGCCGTAAGGGGTATATGAAAAAGAACGGTCACCGCCAGTCTCTGACGAAGATCAAAATCAACGAAATAGATTAATTGACATCCCCCCATTTAATAACTAATAAAGAGTAAGTACAAGAAATGGCACATAAAAAAGGTGAAGGTAGTGTACGGAACGGACGCGACTCACACAGTAAAAGATTAGGAGTAAAGATTTTCGGCGGGCAGCCCGCTATATGCGGAAATATCATTCTGCGCCAGAGAGGCACAGTATACCATCCGGGTAATAATGTAGGTCTTGGAAAGGACTTTACCATATTCGCCCTCAATGACGGTATAGTTGAATTTCGCAAAACACGCAACAAAACACTAGTATCAGTAAAATTAGTTAACGAAATCGCCGAGGCCTAACCCCCTACGGCGATTTTGCCATAAAGATTTGTTTAACCCTTAAATTCACAAGTTATGGCAACAGCAAAGAAGGCGGCAGGAGCCCCTGCAAAAAAAACGGCTCCACCAAAAAAAGCAGCACCCGTGAAAGCGGCTGCACCTGAGAAAAAAGCGGCTCCGGCAAAGAAGGCGGAAACCAAGCCTGTAGTTGCCGAGGCTACAAAGAAAGCGGCGCCGGCTAAAAAAGCGGCAACGCCTGCAAAACCAGCTGAAGCGGTACCTGCAAAGAAGGCTGCTCCGGCTAAAAAAGCAGCGCCTGCAAAAGCAGTTGCACCTGTAAAAGCAACAGCGCCTGCTAAGAAAGCAGCTCCGGCAAAGAAGGACAAAGCCGTAAAGGTTGAAGCCCCGGCAGCGGTAGCAAAAACGGAGCCAGCGAAAGCAGCAGCTCCCGCTAAAAAAGCCGCGGTAGCGAAAGCTACCGAGCCAGCAAAAGCAGCAGCACCTGTTAAAAAGGCAGCACCTGTTGCGAAAGCCGCACCGGCAAAGGCTGAAGCTAAAAAAGCTGCACCGGCGAAGAAAGCCGCAGCACCTGCACCAAAAGCTGAACCTGTAAAGGCAGAAGCTAAAAAGGCCGCACCTGCTGAGAAGGCCGTTGCGCCTGTAGCAAAGAAGGCAGCACCCGCAAAAAAAGCGGTTGCACCGAAAGCGGAACCTGCTAAAAAAGCGGCAGAGTCTAAGGCACCCGCAAAAAACAATGCTGGCCCTAAGAAGACAGCCGCTAAAAAGTAATATCTTTTTAACGAATTTGCAAATTGAAGGCTGTCTCAAAAAGGCGGCCTTTTTTTGGCTTTATATGGCTTTGTGCTGTGCAATATCCGCGGTTGTCAACGCGCACTGACAATATGCCTGCCCATGCTACGAGTGTCACTTGTCACTACTGTCACCGCCATTAGAATGAAAAAATCCCGATGTACTATGCACCGGGATTTCTTTTCTAAATATAATGGCAGAAATAATTAAACGTTTTATCGCTACTCCTTATTCGTTTACCGTTTCTTTTACTTCATTTTTTTCTTTTACTTCATCGGCTGACTTTACTTCCTGCACGTTTTGTGTATCATTCGTTTCCTGTATACTCTGTACCTCCTGTACTTCTTCCACTGGGGTTACTTCATCCGTTTCGTGCGCTTCCTGTACATCTTTTATGTCAGTTACTGCCGGTACCTCGTGTATTTCCTCCACCGCTGCTGCTTCCTGTGGTTCTTTCATTTCCTCAGTTTCTTCAGGCTGTGCTGGTTCTTTTACCTCTTCGTGCGCTTCCTGTACATTTTTTACGTCAGTTACTGCCGGTACTTCGTGTATTTCCTCCACTGCTGCTGATTCCTGTGGTTCTTTTACTTCCTCAGTTTCTTCAGGCTTTGTTGGTTCTTTTACCTCTTCCACTTCTTTTCCATGCTGAGGTTCTGGTATTTCTTTGTTTGCCTCTGCCTTACTCGCCTGTCTTGGCTCTTTCGGTGTTTTGGCTTTGTTTGTATCTTTTGGTTCTCTTGGCGCTGTTTCCTGTTCCATTTTTTTCCTGCGCTCTTTTTCTTCTTCCTCTATATGCTTCAGTTCGTCCTGCCCTGCGGCCATTTTCTCCCTCATGCGTTTCATTTTCGCTTTGCTGTCGCTGATCAGTACCTCAAGGTGGGTGCGCAGCTCTGCGGCTTTTTTGCTTGGCGTTATGTTTTCAAGGGCATTGTTAAAGTCAGCGAGTTTTTCTTCTTCTTCCGCTATTTCCTGCTCCATTTTGTGCACTATGGTATAAGCCTGCTCTGTGCGGGCTGACTTTTGTGTGTCAGCATACATCTTTCTCTGATCCCTGTTATTGTCTTTGCGGGCGAAAAAGTGCTTGCGCGCGCCCATAAAGGCCTCCCATAGGGTGTTATTATGCTCCCTTGCTACCGGACCTATCTTTTTCCAGTCTTCGAAAAGCTTATTCATTTCAGCAGTTACCTCTCCCCATCTGCTGGAGTTCTTTAGCTCCTCTGCTCTTTTCAGTAATGCCGATTTTTGCTGGTAGTTGTTGTCAAATACTACACGTATGGCTTCTGTATGCACTTTACGAGCGGAAAAGAACTGCTCCTGTGCTTCATTGTAGCGCTTCCACAGCTCTTCAGATTTGTCGTGAGCCACACGGCCGGTCTTTTTCCATTCATCCATAAGCGCGGCGTATGCCTGCGCGGTCTGGTTCCAGTCCTTGCTTTCTCTCAGCGCTTCAGCCCGCTCCACAATAGACAGCTTCAGGGCGTAGTTCCCTTCCTGCTCTTGCTGTATCATGTTGAAATGCGCCTTTTTACGATCAAAGAAATTGCTTTTCGCGTTAATGATGCGCTGCCACAACTCTTCATTTTTCTTTGGCAGGGTACGGCCTATGGTTTTCCACTGCTCTATTATTTTCTGGTAGGCTTCTGTAGTCGCTTTCCACTCTTCAGAATTTGACATTGCCTCGGCCTGCTCAGCAAGTTCTATCTTCAGGTCAAGCGTGAGGAGAAGGTCTTTTTCATTATCATCCTGCTGGGCGCGCTTGCGATCAAGGAATGTTTTGCGGGCCGCCTCTATGCGGTTATAAAACTGGTCATTGCGGTGGCGGTCAATATAGCCTGCCTGTTTCCACTTGTCTGATATATCTTTAAACGACTGGGTGGTTTCTTTCCACTCAGTGCTTTCAGCCAGGCTTTCCGCCTGCTCTGTCAGCTTGGTTTTTATTTTTACGTTTTCCTCCATCAGGGCGGCTATCGTGTGCAGCCAGTCTTGCACAACCAACACAGGCTTTTCAAAATCGCCGATGGCTGATACCTGGCTAAGTTGGTCTTTCAGTTGTTCAGCTTTGTCGCAGAGTTTCAGCTTGTCTTCGGTAGCCATCCACTCCACTTCAGCTTCCCTTACCCTGCCCAGAACGGTTTCAAATTTCTCGCGGAGCGTTTTAAGCACCATATCTGCCGTATCAGGCGATATAGTGGCTATTAACCGTTCCTTAATATTCGCTGTCCCCATTAGCGTAAGCGCGCCATTATCTTCCAGTTTAAATAGTTCTTTGCCTGGGAATGTCTGCTCTTCCCACCACGTAATAATGCTGCTGGTCTGTTCCGGTGTCATAATGCCTGTTTAATTGTATCGCTGTTTTTATCGCTGTTTGTATTGCAGGATAAAACTAATATTTTATTTTAAAAATAACCTACTGCTTATATCGTAAATAAGAAAAAATAGTGGCTGAACCCTGAAAAATAGTCCTAAATCAGCTTCAGGGGCAGGTATGACCCAATTAATCAGCTTTTTTTACCGAATAGTAAAATATAGAACCTTCCCTCAGTTTGCTTTCCGCCCATATATCACCACCATTTTTTATTGCAAATTCTTTGCACAGCATCAGTCCTATTCCCGTCCCTTTTTCATGAGCCGTGCCGTCCATACTGTTAAACGGTTCAAACAGGTGCTTCAGTTTGTACTCATCCATTCCCACCCCGGTATCTGCTACGGTAAACACAGTGTATCCCGACAGTTTATTAGTGTCGGCATCAATTGTTACGGTGCCGCCCCTGTTGGTAAACTTAACGGCGTTCGCAAACAAATTACGGATTATAAAATCGAAATGGCCTGCATCAGAATATACTTCCACATCAGGTGCCGGGTCAAGCACTGTTATTTCTTTTTCAACTACTGAACTTTTTTTCAGTCCTATATTCTCGGTAATAAAGTGTTTCGTTTTTATTTTTTCAGGTTTTATAGTTTCCCCCCTCATCAGCGATTTGCCCCAGTACAGCAGTTTGTCTAGTGTATCAATAGTGGCGTAGATGTGCTCTTTCATGTTCAGCATCAGGTACTCCTTTTCCTCTGCGGTAGTGTCACTGTCATCACATATCTCCAGTATCATGGGTACCCTGGCTACAGGTGCGCGAAGGTCATGCCCTATTATTGAAAATAATTTATCTTTTGTAACATTAAGTTCGGTGAGGCGGGCTTCCTGCTGGGCAAGCGCAATATTAAGTTTCCTGGCTTTCCGGTAGTAAATAATAAGTACAATTAGAGCGAGCACTATGCCAACTGATATGCCACTTATTATGTTCCGTTGCTGATTGTTTGCGCTCATCAGCTGCTCCAGCTCCCGCACCCGCGTCTTAGACATTTCCAGCTGGTACACTGCATTCAGCCCAGCTATTTCCTTCGTCTTGTTAACAATGGCCAGGCTGTCTATAATCGAAATCTGTTTTTCATTTACTGCATATGCGTCACTGTAACTGCCGAGCTCTGCATACATAGCGCTTATTTCAGCAAGTAAGGCGGCACTTTTCAGGGCCTTCATGCCATGGCTTACCTCAGTAGCTTCCCGCAGGTATCGGAGTGCCCTTGCAGGGTCGCTTTTTTTGTTCATGCCGGCAAGGTCAAGCAGCAGGTACCCCTGTGCATCGGCCAGTTTTTTTTCTCTCGCTATGTTCAGGCTTGTTTCCAGGTACGCAATCCCCGGCTTTATCTCACCGGTTTCATTGCAAAAAGTGCCCAGGTGCCTCAGGCTTTCCACGTGTGCCGCTAAAAAATCAGGGTTGTCGCTTATTTTCGCACCGTTCTTGAAATACGCCATAGCCTTGACTTTATCTCCCCTTATATAGTACAGTTTCCCCAGGCTCGTATTCAGGGTTATCACTTTTTCAGTTATGCCCATGTTCCTGCTTTCGGCTTCCGCCCGCAGCAGGTAGGCTGAAGCGTTATTAGTATCGCACATATTCAAGTATACGTCGCCAAGGTTAATGCAGGACGTCAAGAGTCCTTCTTTATCACTGATGCTATCCTGTAGTCTCAGCGCTGCTTTAAACCAACCTATTGCTCCGGGGGTGTTTTTTTTAATCAGTTCCGCTTCGCCAAGGTAGTTGTAGATTTCAGCAGTTCCCTGCGTATAATTCTGTTCTCTATAGAGGTTCAGTGCGTAGGTAAATCTTCGCCGTGCTGTTTCATACCGCCCCTGCTCCTGGTCTATATCTCCCAGCGCAGCTATCATATCGGCCTGGCCAATCCTATAATTGTTTTTTAGCGCAAAAATAACGCCCTTCTCACCATAGTAAATAGCGGAATCAATATTGCTGTTTTTATAAGTAGCTATGAGCTGCTTGTACACTTCATTTTTCTCAGAATCACTTCCATTTTGCTTCAGTTTTCCCAGTAGCTGTGGTATTGATAATGATAATGCCCCGGCAAATAGTGGGGAAAAAATCATTGCGATTAACAAACTGACAACAATTTGGGTAGTGGTAAATTTCCCCCTTGTAATCAGTTTAATTTTATTTTGTTTTATACATATCATACTCACAGTTTGTTAGAGGGTTTGTCTTCCCGGTAGTGGCTCCGGCTACCTTAATTGATCTAAGATTAACGAACTGTAATTAAAAAAGATGCCATGGTACACCCTAATGAACTGTTTTTTTTAAAATAGTCTGTTTATATATCTGGCTGATTAAGTTGGTTTAATGCCTCACAAACGCCCCATCCCTGCCTGGTATATGAATGCGGGTGCCGGCCACAGCAGCAGGCGCTACATGTCGGCCTTCTTTCACCAGCTCATGGCCGCAATAGATAATTACCGACGGTGAAAAAGTATGGGCAAGGGCTTCAAAACCGGCCTTTTCATCATAGTTGACCACAAGGTAGTCAACCGGAAAACTGCCGGTGAATTCGCGTTTGGCATCCAGTATCAACACCGTTTTGCCGGCAATTGTTATTGCCGCTCCGGTATCATCGTTACTCCTGCGCCACGCCTGCCAGCGGATATGCGCAGGCCCGGTGGCATATGCTACAGTGGCGGTTGCGCTGGTATCAGTACGGACTACCTGAAATCTATCACCGCTGATATATTCGATATGTGTTGTTTTGCCAATGTTATATACCACGAATTGCTCCTGTGCAAGACTGGCCGCTTTGTTAACGCACAACAGGGCAAGCAACAGGCAGCAGGCCGCCATAGCGGTAAACAACGCGGGTTTGCTCTTGCGCAAAATGCAATACGCCACTCCCGCTATTACCAGGTAAAGCAGAGCCGTTTCCAACACCGAAAGCTGTAGGAAATGAAAAGAGGTTGGGTTAAACATCTTCATGAACCCCATAAGCCAGTCGAAAAACTCCACCAGGTACTTTATTAGGCAGCCAATAAAACCGGCAAGTACAGGCAACCCGCTCGCCGCCAGCAGTATAAGACCCAGTATAAGCGCAATACCCATAAAAATAAAGGCCAGTACATTAGACAGGATAAACAATACCGGGAAGCTATGGAAATAGAAGATGACAAGCGGGGCCGTAAGCACCTCGGCCGCAAGGCTGGCCGCGGTGGTTTCCCGTACATTTTTTACAAACCATTTGGGTATTTTTTTCTTTATGCTGATGCGCACCAGGCCATTAAAACCCGGATAAAACAATATAATAGAAAGAACGGCCGTGAACGACAACTGAAAACCAGTAGCGAAAAGCCAGGCCGGCTGCCCGCACAACAATATAAATGTGGTGGCGAAAAGCTGGTTAAGCCCGTTGTTGTTTTTGCTGAACATAAGCCCCCAGGCCAGCAGCGAGAACATGACCGCAGCCCGCATGGCCGAAGGAGACGCACCCGCCATCAGCACATAAAACCACACCAGCGGCAAGGCTATCACATACTTTACCCATAGGTGTTTTTTATGCCTTACCCACCACAGCAGCCAGCTGATGACGGTAAAGAACAGCATTATATTGCCGCCGCTGATGGCTATTATGTGCACAATGCCGGTATCTGCAAAGGACTGCCGCAGTTCCGCGTCCAGGTTCACTTCTTCGCCCGTCAGCATAGCCTGTATCAGGCCAAGGGCTCGTTTATCAGTAATATACTGCTCAAAAACCGCCAGGGTCCACTCGTTCACCCTGCGCGTGAGGGACTGTTTTTCATCATCGCGGGCACTGTACAGCCTTATATCTTTCCACCGGCAAAACTGCTGGTAACCTATGTTGTTGCGGCGGCAGTAGCCGGCGTAGTCAAACTCAGCGGGGTTACCCGCATTGGTCACTGGTTGCCAGTTGCCGGGTATTATTATGGTGTCGCCGCGTTGCAGCAGCATGGGCAGCTCATCTTTGGTTATGTAAAGGAAGCACCTGCCGGTAACCGCCCGCAGCGTATCGTTTTTAATACGGTTAATCAATTGCGTTTTTAGCTTCCATGTCTTCGTTTTCTCGGTAGGGATATCCGTTATTACGGCTATGTATGCGGCACTGCTATCGCGCTCACCGTCAAAATAATGGATGCCATTGCTTTCATCAGCCACTGTAGCTATGCAGTAGCCGCCACTCATCAGGGCCATTTGCAGCGATAGGAAAGATATAAGAGCAGTAACGAGGATAGGTTGCTTTCGCAATGCTACCGAAGTATACACCATCAGCAGCACGCCCGCAGCCGCGGCGCTATACAGTGTGGGCCAACGCATACCTGTACTATAATACACAACAATACCCGCCGCAAACGGCAGCAGCACGCGGAAAAACGGCGCGTACTCCCAAAAACGGGCCTTATGGAGGGGCCAACGGTTCATTTATCTGTATTTGATACTTATTTTTCAGGGCGTAAAATAGTACAGGTAAATGGTGTTTTGCTATAAGCGTGGGGCACATTTCCGTTTTAATGCCTGTTCTTTACCGCTGCGGGGGTATAAAATTTCAATTACTGCCCTAAATCAAATAATTTCGCACCACAAAGCGCAAAGAGCATGACTGAAATACGCCATAACTGGACGAAAGAAGAAATAAGAGCGATATATGAACGCCCCTTACTGTCACTGATGCTGGAAGCGGCCAATGTGCACAACGAAAACCATGTTTTCGGGGAAGTGCAGATCAGTAGCCTTTTATCTATTAAAACCGGCGGCTGTTCTGAAGACTGTTCTTACTGCCCGCAGGCTGCCCGCTACAACACCGGCCTTACTGTGCAGGCACTCATGAAAACGGGCGATGTAGTACAAGCGGCGCAAAACGCAAAAAGCGGTGGTGCATCCAGGTTTTGCATGGGTGCGGCATGGCGCGAAGTGCGGGACAACCGCGACTTTGACCGCGTGCTGGAAATGGTGAAAGCCGTTAATGCCCTGGATTTGGAAGTATGCTGTACCCTGGGTATGCTTACGGAATACCAGGCGGAAAGACTGGCAGAAGCAGGCCTGTATGCATACAACCACAACATAGATACATCAAAGGAGCACTATGGTGAAGTGATCACCACCCGCACCTATGATGACCGCCTGAAAACACTCTCTAATGTGCGCGAAGCGGGTATCTCGGTTTGCAGCGGAGGTATCATTGGCTTGGGCGAAAACGAGGAAGACAGGATAGGCATGTTGCTCACGTTGGCTACACTGCCGCAACACCCTGAATCAGTGCCTATTAACACGCTGGTGCCGGTGGCAGGTACACCGCTGGCGGGCAACAGCAAAGTGCAGTTTGATGAGCTGGTGCGCATGGTAGCTACCGCCAGGATAGTAATGCCGAAGTCAGCGGTAAGGCTGTCAGCCGGGAGGCTTGATCTTTCGGTGGCCGAGCAAGGCATGTGCTTTATGGCCGGTGCCAACTCCATTTTCGCCGGTGATAAACTACTCACTACTGCCAACCCTGAATTCAACGCCGATAAGGAAATGTTCCAGGTACTGGGGCTGGTACCAAAGGCGGCTTTTGCTGATGCAAAGCACAAAAAACAACAACAGCTGCAACATGAGCAGGCTTAATGAAAGCCTTTTATACAAACTTAATCAGCGGCAGGCGGCGGGTAATCTCCGCCGCCTGTCAGTTGCTGGTACGGGCATAGACTTTTATTCTAACGATTACCTGGGCCTTTCAACAACCGGTATTTTAGAAAAGCTTACTAATGAAGCTAATGCCGGTACGGCAAGCGGCGCCACAGGCTCCCGGCTCATTTCAGGCAACAGCGCGGCTATGGAAACACTGGAGCGGCACATTGCCGCGTTTCACGGCACGGAAGCAGCACTGCTGTATAATTCAGGCTACGACGCCAATACCGGCCTCATCTCCGCCATTGCCGACCGCCATACCATTATTCTTTATGATGAGCTGTGCCATGCCAGTATTATTGATGGCATCAGGCTCAGTCTTTGCAAAGGCAAATTCACCTTCCGTCATAATGACCTCCATGACCTGCAACACCTGCTACAGCGGCACACCGCCCCCGCAACCACCGTACTTGTAATAACGGAGTCAGTGTTTTCAATGGACGGTGATTTCGCTCCCCTTGCGGCCATTGCTGGGCTATGCAATACGGCAGGCGCAGAGCTGATAGTAGACGAAGCCCATGCCACAGGTGTTTTCGGGCCTAAAGGAGCAGGACTTGTAAGCAGCATGGGGCTGGAAGAGCAGGTATTTGCGCGGGTGCATACGTTTGGCAAGGCGCTGGGTTGCCATGGAGCGGTGGTAACATGCAGCGCTATGCTCAAAGAATACCTGGTTAATTTTTCCCGGTCATTTATCTACACCACAGCACTGCCGCCGCATTCGGTGCGCGCCATACAGTGCGCCTATAACTATCTTGGCTGCGCTACCTTCACCCACCAGCCATTGCACGACCTTATCACTTACTTCCACCAAAAAACGGCCGGCAACCCCGCCTGGGTACCCAGCCATAGCCCCGTGCAGGCCCTCATAACCGACAGCAATACAACCAGCCTCACCCTCGCCGAAAAAGCCGCCCATGCCGGCTACCTTGTCAAAGCCGTCCTCAGTCCCACAGTACCCGCCGGCAAAGAACGGATAAGGGTATGCTTACATGCGTTTAATACTAAGGAGGACGTGGAGGGTTTGTTGGGGGTAGTGAGATAGGGAAATGCTTCAACTACGATTAACTACAAGCATTGTATAGGAAAATGCCTGAATTACACCTTGTTATGCCGTGAGAATCAAGTTCCAGCCTTTGGATATACGATAGATGGCCGGACTTTTAAGAAAATGTATGTATGTTTGAAGAACTATAGGATTATTGATAGCAATTTCAAATATAAAAATATAAAAGCATGGCAAAAAAATCTTTTAAGCGTAAGCATCCGGGAGATGCTGCAAACGCATTTGTTCGCAATCTTTTATGCGATATTAGTGAACACTTTGGTGGTATTTCTAATACCCAATGGGCAAAAACAT
>JACMPD010000136.1 GCA_014377675.1 Taibaiella sp. | reverse complement strand
AGTACCATCAAAGATTTTGAGACCATGTTACAGCTCACCTATCTGCAAATAATGCAACCCCGCAAAGACGCGGAATTGTTTAATGCATATGTAGAGAAGCAGAAATCAATGCTAAAGTTCATGATGGCTAATCCGCAGGCGGCGTTCTCTGATACGTTAGTTAAAACGCTATATAATAACAATCCGCTGGCAAGAATGGCTGTGCCTAAAATTTCAGACTACGAAAAACTGAATATGGACAGGGCGGTGCAGATATATAAAGATGAGTTTGGCAGTGCTGATGGTTACCATTTCTTTATAGTGGGCAATATTAAGCCTGAAACAGCTATCCCGCTTTTGGAAACTTACCTCGGCAGTATACCGGCCAACAACAAAACAGCTGCTTATAAAGATAATGGAGTGCGCCCTATTTCCGGGAACAAGAAACTTGAATTCCGCAAGGGTAAAGAAAAGAAGAGCATGATTCTTGAAATATATACAGGAGAAATAGCCTATTCTGAAGACTTGGCGCTAAAGACAAAGGCTGTAGCTGAAGTGCTGAACATAAAAGTGATAGAAGAGCTGCGCGAGAAAATGGGCGCAATCTATGGTGGCGGTTTTAATGGCAGTCTTTCCAAAGAGCCTTACGAGCGCTATAGTTTGCAGCTTGCTTTGCCTTGTGGCCCTGAAAACGTTGATAAGCTTATAGCCGCGGCAAACGAGGAAATAAAGAACATTAAAGAAAAAGGACCTGATGCCAAAGACCTGGATAAAGTGAAGAGTCAGTGGATTGAAAAATATAAAACCGATGTGAAGGAAAACAAATTCTGGATAGAAAAAATGCAAAGCTCTATTTTCTGGGGAAGGGATAAAGACCGAATCCTGAATTATGAAAACTACATAAATAAGCTGACGCCTGCCGATATACAGGAAACTGCTAAAAAGCTGTTTACCGGCAATAACCAGTTCATTTCGGTATTGTACCCGGAATCATAATTACTACAGATACTATTTTTAATACTTAGCCGCGGGTCTCCCGCGGCTCTTTTTATTTTAGTATCTCCTCTTCAAGGGCTGTTGTGTGCCCTTATAAGTTAATATTATTACCTTTATAGCCGCCATCTATGCAACAATACAGAATAAGAAGGGAAAGGTTAAAGGAACTGAACAGGCAGCTGCTGGTCAAATTAACTTCATTTGCGGTAGTAGCTGTTGCGGCTGGCTTCGCTGTAACGCTCTTACAGGCCGGTAAAAAGGATAACGACCTAAAATTTCTCCCGCTGATGCTGGTTATTACCTTTATACCGCTGGCCTTGGGGGCTTACCGCAGCTATAAAAAGCAAAAGGAAGTATGTGAAACTTATACCCTGTCGCTCACGGGTAATGCGGTAAGCATGGAAGAGATGCAACTGCCTGCTATCAACATTGCCTATAAAGATATTGCTGAAATAGCCAGGTTCACCAACGGAACTTATATAATATACAGTAAAGAAACCGGTGGTATTTTGATACCGGAAGGTATTGAAAATGAGCAGCAGCTTTCTATGGAGTTGAGCCGTATAATGCCTTTTACGGAAAGAACGTCTTATTCCACGCTTTATAAATACAGAAATGCTTTCCTGGCGGTTACTTTTGCCATGTTCATCTGTTTTTATACCATTGGCGATAAGTTTATTGTCACTATACTCGGGGCTGCACTGTCCTGCATTTTAACCTGGAGTTACTATACTGTACAAACAAGCAAAATGGTACCCCAAAATTTAAAAAGGAAAATGTGGCTTGTTTTCCTGGTTTTGGCCTCAATAATAGCCAGAACCTATTTTGTGCTTTCCGGCAACAACGGCAGTTAGCGGACTTCAGGCAATTTGATTTCGGTTAATTAAGGTTAACAGCGCAGGCCACAGGGTACTATAAACACCTGCCGGCCGTTCTTTTAATCAGCAAGTGTTAATTTAATTGGTACCTGTGGTGTTATGACCCGGCCAAATTTAATCATTTGCTAACTTTTCACTATTTTTGGAAATTATTTAAACAAAGTGAATGGAAGAAATTGCAGCAGGCCCGCTTCTCAGCACTATCGATACACCAATTGACCTCCGAAAACTGAATAAATCACAGTTGCAGCAGGTGTGTGACGAATTAAGGCAATTTATAATTGATTGTGTGAGTGTGCATGGCGGTCATTTTGGTGCCAGCCTTGGAGTCGTGGAGCTTTCGGTAGCTATACATTATATATACAATACACCTGACGACCAATTGGTTTGGGATGTAGGCCACCAGGCTTACGGTCACAAAATACTTACCGGCCGCAGAAAAGTGTTCCATACCAACCGCAAATATGGTGGCCTAAGTGGCTTCCCCAAGCGGGGTGAAAGTATCTATGATACTTTTGGCGTGGGTCATTCTTCTACTTCTATTTCAGCGGCTCTTGGTATGGCTGTTGCCTCAAAATATAAAGGGGAAACTCACCGCAGGCATATTGCCGTAATAGGTGATGGCGCCATGACCGCAGGACTTCCCTTTGAAGCGCTTAACCATGCGGGGGTAAGCGGGGCTGACCTCCTGGTTGTTCTCAATGACAATAATATGTCTATTGACCCCAATGTTGGGGCACTGAAGGAATATCTTACTGATATTACCACATCGCAAACCTGGAACAAATTTCGTGATGATGTATGGAAGATGCTGGGTATGCTGCCCACAAAGGACTTTCAAAAATTCGCATCAAAGCTGGAAGCGGGACTAAAGGGAGTTGTTTCTAAAAGCAGTAATTTATTTGAGGCGCTGGGCTTCAGGTATTTTGGACCTGTTGACGGCCATAACATTACCAAACTTACGGAAACGCTCAAAAGTCTCAAAGATATTCCCGGGCCTAAGCTGCTGCATATAAAAACAGTAAAAGGAAAAGGTTATGGCCTTGCAGAAAAAGACCAGACCCTGTGGCATGCGCCGGGTACTTTTGACAAGATAACAGGTAAAATAAACAAGAAGATACCTACGGCGCCGGAGGCGCCTAAGTACCAGGATGTCTTCGGGCATACACTGGTAGAGTTGGCTGAAAAGAATCCGCTTATAATGGGTATTACGCCCGCTATGCCTTCAGGTTGCTCCCTCAAATTTATGATGGACGCCATGCCTGACCGTGCGATAGACGTGGGGATAGCTGAGCAACACGCTGTTACACTCAGCGCCGGCCTGGCTACCCAAGGCATAAAGGTATTTTGCAATATATATAGCACTTTTATGCAGCGGGCCTACGACATGGTGATACATGATGTGGCGATACAGAAACTACCAGTGGTTTTCTGCCTTGACCGTGCCGGCCTTGTGGGCGATGACGGCCCCACGCACCATGGTGCTTATGATCTCGCATTCATGCGCTGCATCCCTAACCTTGTAGTATCGGCACCTATGAACGAAGCTGAACTGCGCAACCTGATGTATACTGCTCAGCTGCCCGAAACAGGTGATCCGTTTGTGATCCGGTATCCTCGGGGACAGGGTGTAATGCCACAGTGGCGCACCCCAATGGAGCGGATAACGATAGGTACAGGCCGCAAAATATGCGATGGTAACGAGGTGGCTATTCTAACCATTGGCCATCCCGGAAATTTTGCAGTGGCAGCTTGTCAAATGCTGGCAGAGGAAGAGATTTTCCCCGCACTCTATGACATGCGCTTTGTAAAGCCGCTTGACGAAGCAATGCTGCATGAAGTAGCCACCCGTTTCAACAAAATAATAACTGTTGAGGATGGCACCGTTGTAGGTGGCTTTGGGAGCGCTGTATTGGAGTTTATGAATGGTGCAGGCTATCATCCGGAAATAAAAATACTCGGTATACCTGACCGTATAGTAGAACATGGAAAGCCTGAAGAGCTGTACCGGGAGTGTGGCTATGATGCGCTGGCTATAGCAGATGCGGTGAGAGAAATAATACACGTGAAGCAATTTTGTTAACTTTAAGTCATCCTAAATCAATATATTAGTATAGAATTCAGGTGTTTTGAACGGTGTTTTAATTGACCGATGAAGTATCAGCCTTGCTGCCTTGTGAAATTTTTCACACTGTTTCAATCGCTTTGTCGTAACTTTGTTTGACCGCTTTTCCTTTTTATATAAATAAAAGTGATACGGTCTTGATAAACAAGACAGTTATGACAAAGTACATTTTTGTAACCGGCGGAGTTACCTCATCTTTAGGTAAAGGTATTATTGCCGCATCACTGGCAAAGCTGCTTCAAGCCAGGGGATTTACAACCACCATTCAAAAATTTGACCCTTATATTAATGTAGATCCGGGTACACTTAACCCCTATGAACACGGGGAATGTTACGTAACTGAAGATGGCGCAGAAACAGACCTTGATCTGGGCCACTATGAGCGCTACCTGAATACGTACACTTCGCAGGCCAATAATGTAACCACCGGGCGCATATACCAGTATGTGATAAATAAAGAACGTGAAGGTGCTTACTTGGGCAAAACCGTTCAGGTGATACCGCACATAACCGATGAGATAAAACGCCGCATGAAACTGCTTGGCGAGACTAACCAGTTTGATGTGGTTATAACTGAGCTCGGCGGCACAGTAGGCGATATAGAATCGTTGCCTTACATTGAAGCCGTACGCCAGTTGAAGTGGGAGATGGGAAGCAGTTGTATAGTCGTACACCTCACCCTTATTCCCTACCTTAAAGCGGCTAAAGAGTTAAAAACAAAACCAACACAGCACTCTGTAAAGCTGATGAGCGAACATGGCCTGAGCCCTGATGTGCTTGTTTGCCGCACCGAGGAGCCTTTGTATAAAGATCTTAAAAAGAAAATAGCGCTTTTCTGCAATGTAACTATCGATGCGGTTATCGAAGCTCTTGACGCTGACAGCATATACATGGTGCCCGTGGAAATGATGAGGGAAAAGCTGGACGTGACCTGCCTCACCAAGCTGGGTATGCCCTTGGGCAAAGAGCCTGACCTTACAAGGTGGAAGGAATTTTTGAATAAGCTCCGCTTCCCGAAAAATAGGGTGGTAATAGGTCTTATTGGTAAGTATGTGGAACTACAGGATGCGTATAAGTCTATACTGGAGGCCCTGATACACGCGGGCGCCATGAACGAATGCAAAGTGGAAGTACGCAACATACATTCAGAATATCTTACGCGTGAAAACGCAATTGAAAAGTTGCAAAATGTTGACGCTATATTGGTTGCGCCAGGGTTTGGCAGCAGGGGTACGGAAGGGAAAATTGAAGCCATACGCTATGCCCGCGAAAACAAAGTGCCGTTCTTCGGCATATGCCTGGGCATGCAGATGGCTTGTATAGAGTTTGCCCGCAATGTATTGAACATGCCTAAGGCACACTCCACTGAAATGGATCCTGATACAAACCAGGGTGTAATATCAATGATGGAGTCGCAGAAAAAGGTAACAATGAAGGGCGGTACCATGCGCCTTGGCAGTTTTAAATGTACATTGGAGGAAGACTCAGCATCAGCTGAAATATATGGTGGCATGTATATAACCGAGCGGCACCGGCACCGCTATGAGTTTAACAATGAATACCTGGAAGCATTCCGGGAAGCCGGCTTTACGCCCGCGGGCAAAAATCCGGACACCGACCTGGTAGAAATAGTGGAACTCAAAGACCACCCGTTTTATATAGGGGTACAATTTCACCCCGAGTATAAGAGTACGGTTGAAAATCCCCATCCGCTTTTTGTGGCTTTCGTAAAAGCCGCTATAGAGGCGCAGAAGGAAAAAGCCCCTGCACATAGTTTGAAGAATACGGCGTTAGTATAGCGCCTGACCATATATAATTAATAAAGCCCGGTAGTGCCGGGCTTTATTAATATAGTGAAGATCTCTTTTGAGAAAGCTGTGTGCCAGGGAAGGTGTGCCGCTATAGCCATCTGAACGGCATTACGGCAATAGTTTGTTCTGAAAATCTTTAGCGCGCTGCAGGTAAACAATGAGCAGTACAGCACCAAGATAGCTAATGAACAAGCCAATAAGCGACCACCCGAAACTATCATACATGCCGTGCAAAACAGCAGGTATCAATATGCCCAGCAGGCGCAGGGCCTTCCTGTTTTTAGGGTATAAAAAGCTGAGTGATATAAAGTAGCCGGCTATACCTGCCCATATAGCGTGGAGAAAGGAAGTGTCAAAGTTTTTTTTAAAGGATTTGCACCGCCGTCTACAATTATTGGAACTGAAAGACATAGGAGAGAAAGTACCTAATTCAGTATAATTCATCTCGTTTTGGAAACAAGTTGGCAGGACAAATGTCGAATCTCAAAAAGTAGTAACCTCTGTGTATGTTTTTATGGATGAAGGTTATCAATTCCAGCCTGTTTCATTATTGCGAGAAATGTACCTTTTTTCAAATCTTTATTCCCATGAACGGGAACAATCTCTGTTTTGTGAGTTGAAGAATTATAATATACCTGATGTGACCCACCGGTACGTTTGTAAATGAAACCATTTTGTACCAACAATTTTATCAAATAGCTCGGGGATAAATTCATGCCCGCACAAGGGTTAGTGAATATTCAAGGGTGTTACTATCATCCGGAATTTCTTCGCCCCTGCTTTGAAGTTCTTCCAAATAAATCTCAATAGCATCTTTTGCCATGGCAATGGCTTCATCTACGGTTTCACCATAAGTAATGCAACCGGGGAGAACAGGTACGGTAGCTGTATATCCTCCTTCGGGTTCTTTGTGTAGCATTATTTTATACGAGTATTGCATATTGTAAAGTTAGCAAATTGGCCGTAGAAAATGGGAAAAATCATGCCAATTTGTGCATATATGTTCCTATGAGTTGAGAGAATTTCAATAATGTCTTGCCTTGCAACGTTACCTAACGGCTCTTTTGGCAATGGAATGCTGCGATGGTCAAAACACTTTACAACATCCCCATTTGGATAAACGCAGATATAATAAAAAATCAAAAAAATGCGTAAAGCCGTTTTGCATATATCGGCTATCAGTATAAAATGGTTATATTTGCGACAGTAAACATGTTGTGTGCTATATTACAGACACCCTACGAACATTGACAGTCCGACAAAAATTGACAGAAAAGTCAACGCTTCGTAGAATTAAAAGAGCTTTTTTGCCACATTTTTTTGCCAGCCGCGCAAGTAACCAACTTGTGGCAACGAGAAATTAAAAAAGGGTTAGTACAATATAAACTAACTCGTTCAGAATTTGTTCTAATGGCGAGCATTCACTGGCTAACTAGTCAAAAGCAAGAGGTGACACAAATAGCTTTATCGGCACATACCAAAATTGACCCCATCACAACTTCAACTGTTTTGATAACGTTACAAACAACAGTACTTGTAAAGCGGCAGGAACACGAAACAGACGCAAGAGCAAAAACTGTTGAGCTGACTGAAATTGGATTAAAAAACATTAGAATGGCAATCAAGACAGTAGAACAGTTTGACAAGCAATTTTTCGCTTCACTTGACAAGCGCATAAAGGACTTTAATAATAAATTTATTATAATACTTGAAACGAAATCTACATGTAATAATAGTTTATAAATAAATTTCATCTAGGCTAAGTTAAAAACCGCTTGCAGCAGCATCGGATTTCATCTATCCAGTATTAAAAATGCATGAAAAATAAAACGATGATAGTCAATTGCCCGGTTTGCAGCAGTGATAATGGCAGCTATTATATTGCTACCAAGGCTTTGATGCATAAGGCTAATCAAGAGCGCTATATTTTCAACAAATGCTCCTCATGCCATACCGTTTTTTTAACTAATCCTGTAAAAGAAGAAGTATTAGACACTTACTATACTGATAATTATTTACCATATAAGGGAGCTGCCGCATGGGGCAAATACAGTTCATTTGTTGCAAGAAGTCAGCAAACACTTGACTTTAAGAGGGTGCAATTAGTCGCTCGCTATTTAAAATCTAAGAAAGTATTTACTATCCTTGATGTAGGTTGTGGAAATCCAAGCTTTTTAAATTTAGCGCTGCAAAAATTAAATGCTGAAGGTACAGGTATAGATTTTTCTGATAATGGCTGGAAAAACAGCAGCTTTGACAAATTACGACTTATTAAAACATCAATTGCGAACTTTAAGCCATCTTGTTCGTTTGATGTAATAACCCTTTGGCATTATCTTGAACATGATTATAATCTACAAGAAACGGTGAATAAACTGTACGATTGTTTAAACACCGGTGGTAAATTAATTATCGAAGTGCCTGATTACAACAGCATAAGCGCCAGAAAACAAAAACAATACTGGCAAGGGTGGCACAGCCCGAGGCACATGACACTTTTTTCCGAAAAAAGTTTCCACGTGCTATTCAAAAGCGATAAATGGAAAATAATTGATCATCATAAGTACGGTACGTTAGACGCCTTTACTTTGTGGTGGTTAGGTAGAATGGAACAGCAACAAATAAACTGGTCTGATAGTATGGAAAGTAAATTTTGGCCTTTGGTATTTTTAAAAACAGTAAGCTTTCCATTTTTTCTTTTTGAAAAATTTCTTCCACTAGGAATACAACTAGTCGTAATTGAAAAGAAATAATATGATTTTAAATAATAGCGACTATAAAACCTTTCTTTTTTTTAATGAGTCAGATAATTACGAGTACCTTTTTTAAGGTCGAAAATTTTTCAAATAAATGGTGGGCATTTACACAAATGCAATTTGGACACAGCTCGTTAAAAAACATCGAAGGTTTAACTTTTTATAAGTTGTTGGGTTCAGGTGCTAAAAATGGCTTTAGTTCCATACCCAATTTTGGGACGTATGTTCTTTTTTGTGTTTGGCAATCGGAAGCAAATGCCCAAGCGTTTTTTAAAGAAAATTCTTTTTTTAACGCCTACCGAAAACGTAGTACCGAACTATTTACTGCCTACCTCAATACAGCCGAAGTTCATGGACTGTGGGATGGCGTTCAGCCGTTTAAGAAAAGTGCAAAATTAGCATCTGATAAACCCGTAATTGTATTAACAAGGGCAAGTATTCGGTTAAATAAATTATTTTCATTTTGGAGCAAGGTAGGCGTGGTAAGCCAAAGTTTAGAAGGTTATAATGGTCTTGTTTTATCTATTGGTGTTGGCGAGTGGCCTTTAATTCAGCAGGCCACAATAAGCATATGGAAAACGCAAGCCGAAATGCTTGAGTATGCCTATAAAAATCCTAAACACCGAGAGGTAGTTTTACTAACAAGAAAACTAAATTGGTACAAAGAAGAAATGTTTGCCCGATTTGTTCCCAGCAAATTTGAAGGAACCTGGAACGGAGTGAACGTTAAAAATTTAGTTTAAATTTATGAAAACAGCTCCTCAGAATATTGCCATAGTTGGTGCAGGTATTGCAGGTTTAGCTGCGGCAATTCGTTTGCAAGCTATGGGCAATCACGTTGTTGTTTTTGAAGCAAATGATTATCCCGGTGGTAAGCTTACCGCATTTAGCGAAAAAGGTTATCGCTTTGATATGGGTCCTTCTTTATTTACAATGCCTCAATACGTTCAAGAATTATTTGATGTTGCCAAACAGCCAATGGAAAAATACTTTAGCTATAAAAGAAAAAGCATCATTTGTAATTACTTTTTTGAAGACGGTACTACTTTTTCCGCATTGGCAAATACAAGCGATTTTGCAAAATCAGCTGCAAAGGTATTCGGAGTTGAAGAGCAATCACTCATTAATTATTTTGAAAGAAGTAAAAAAAAATACGATATTACAGCTGGTTTGTTTTTAGAAAAATCACTTCATAAACTATCTACCTATTTCAGTAAAGATGTGATTAAAGCTGTTTTTAATATTGCGAGCTTAGATATTAATACAACGATGGCAGATTACAATGCTAAATCATTCAATAATAAAAAATTAGTTCAGTTTTTTAACAGATTTGCTACTTACAATGGTTCTAATCCTTATCAAACACCCGGAATAATGTCTATGATACCGCATTTAGAGCAATATTATGGAACCTATTTCCCAAAAGGCGGAATGCATCAAATAACGCTGAGTTTATTTGAATTGGCAAAAGATATTGGTGTTGAATTTCATTTTAATAAAAAGGTACAAGAAATTATCGTCGAAAATAATAAAGCCACCGGCATTCGATTAAATAACGAAATAAAACAGTTCAATATCGTGGTATCTAATGCCGATGTAGTTCCAACATACAGAACATTATTGCCAAAGCAAAAGGCGCCCGAAAAAATGCTATCGCAACCGCGCAGTAGCTCAGCATTAATTTTTTATTGGGGAATAGAACACATCTTTCCGCAGTTAGATCTACATAACATCTTTTTTTCAGAAGATTACAATACAGAATTCGATTATATTTTCAATAAAAAAGATGTGCATAACGACCCAACGGTTTACATTAACATTACTTCGAAAGATGAACCAAACGATGCTCCACGAGGTTGCGAAAACTGGTTTACCATGGTGAATGTTCCTTGTAATACAGGCCAGGATTGGGACGAAATAATCGCAAGAACCAGAACCAATGTTATTTCTAAAATCAGTAAACTTTTGAATAAAGATATCGAACCACTTATAGTGTATGAGTTTATTTTAGATCCTAGAACGATAGAGTCTAAAACACAAAGCTACCAGGGTGCGCTTTATGGTGCCTCATCTAACAATAAATTTGCAGCATTTCTAAGACATCCAAATTTTAAAAGAAGTATAGATGACCTATATTTCTGCGGTGGAAGTGTGCATCCCGGTGGAGGCATTCCACTTTGCTTGTTGTCTGGTAAAATTGTTTCTGAGTTAATTTCAAAATCAGTTTTAAAATGAAAGCGGTTTCAAAATATAAAGTTGCGATTAGTATTGGTCTTTTATGGCTTTTTACTATCTCTGGTATTCTTGGAATTTTATCGCAATATCAAAATTGGTTCTTATCACTCACTCCACTTAATTTATTATTAACTGCGCTCATAGTATTATGGAATATCAAAAATTGGAGTTTTAAAACGTTGCTGGCATTTTTTATTCCATTCACTTTAGGTTTTGTTTCAGAAGTTTTAGGGGTTAATTACGGACTTATTTTTGGAAGCTATGCCTATGGCAATAATCTGGGATATAAAGTATTTGGTGTACCACTTTTGATTTGTATGAACTGGGCAATGCTCACATTTATTACCGCAGATGTAGCTAAGTATTTTACAAAAAACATTTGGCTTTCGGCTTTAACTGGAGCTGTGCTTATGACCATACTAGACCTGATTATTGAAGTATCGGCTCCGCGATTTGATTTTTGGGAATTTGAAGGCAAAGTTGTGCCTGTTCAAAACTATATAGGCTGGCTTATAATCGCATTTTTATCACATTTAGCGTGTCAAAGACTGAATGTCTTGTCTGATAAAATAATTTCGTGGCAGGCACTTATTTCAATTGTTGTGTTTTTCACCGTATTTCTTTTTGTATAAATGACAAAGACAGATTATATCATTACTGGAGTAGGTGCTGCCGGATTAATTTTAGCCTATCGAATGGCTTGTGACTCCTATTTTGACAATAAATCTATTCTTATTATTGATATAAATAAAAACCTAACCAACAACCGCACCTGGTGTTTTTGGGAAAATGGCGAAGGTGAGTGGGAAGAACTTTTGCATAAAAAATGGCCAAAAATATATTTCGGAAGCAATGATTATTCAAAGGTTATAGATACCACTCCTTATCACTATAAAATGATAAGGAGTGCGAAGTTTTATAATGGACTTTGGGAAGTGATAGACAAAAAATCGAGTATCAAATTTATAAGCTCAGCAGTTAAATCTATTTTGGAGCATGACAACGGTGTTGAGGTAATTACGGATGAAGGTAGTTTTATGAGCGCAAAGGTCTTTAATAGTATTGAGTTTAACAAGCACTACTTAGCGCAGGAAAAATATCCGGTGCTGCAGCAACATTTTATAGGTTGGTTTATTAAAACTCAAAAAAATGAGTTTGATGATGACGTAGCAACTTTTATGGATTTTAAGATTCCGCAAAACGGAACTACGGCATTTATGTACGTGTTGCCAATGTCAAAAACTGAAGCGTTGTTTGAGTACACATTATTTTCTGAAAAATTACTTGCAAAAGATGCGTACGAAAAAGCCATACTTGCCTATTTAAAAGATAAGGGTATTGAAAATTATACGATAGAAGAAACCGAGCGTGGCACTATACCGATGACTTCTTATAAGTTTCAGCAGTATAATACCAAAAACGTGATAAACATTGGAACAGCCGGAGGTTGGACAAAAGCGAGCACGGGTTACACTTTTATGAATACCACCAAAAAAACAAAGCAACTGATAGCATTTTTAAAAGGAGAACAAAACTTGAGCAAGTTTACCAAACCGTCTAAATTTTGGTTTTACGATTTGTTGTTTTTAGACGTGTTGGCGCAGCATAATGAAGAAGGTCCAAATTTATTTTCAAGTTTATTTAGAAAAAATAAAATTCAAACAATTTTTAAATTTTTAGATGAGGAATCTTCATTCACTGAAGATTTAAAAATCATTAAATCAGTGCCATCAATACATTTTGCAAAGGCTGTGCTGAAAAGAATAATTTATGGTTTTTGATGAGCCTGGCTTCGATATGGTTTAAGTGCAACTATTAGCCGTTTTTCCTTTTGTCGGGGCGGATTGACATGTGCCAAACCTGTTCAAAAAAGACTTACTGGAATTCAATATATATTAGGAAAACTCAACACGAAATTACATGAGTCAGTATGAAATAACTTTAATAAGCCTATTTACGAATGAAGTTGGCAGGACAAGTGCAAGACTCAAAAAGGGACTAACCTTTGGTATGTTTTTATGAATGAAGGTTGTCAATTCCAGCCTGTTTCAATATTGCAAAAAATGTACCTTTTTTCAAATCTTTATTCCCATGAACGGGAACAATAGCTGTTTTGTGAGTTGATGTTTTATAATATACCTAATGTGCCCCAATGGTGCGTTTGTAAATGAAACCATTGTGTACCAGCAATTTTATAAGACAGGTCAGGGATAAATTCATGCCCGCACAAGATTTAGTGAATATTCAAGGGTGTTACTATCATCCGGAATTTCTTCGCCCCTGCTTTGAAGT
>JACMPD010000135.1 GCA_014377675.1 Taibaiella sp. | reverse complement strand
CGAGTGTGGCGAGCTGAATGCGGGAATGCCTGCTGTTGAAATCATTAAACAAAAATGCCAGTGACCCACCTGAATTCAACAACAGATAAGAGGAAAACACACCTCCGTCTTCCTGCGAATATTGTTCCTTAGGCACAATGGCATTCCATTCCCTCATACCATCTTTGTTGTAGGATATTGCCATTATATCATTATAATGATATTCCTTTATCATTGTGGAATTATAAGGGCTGTAAAATGAAGAGTAATACCCTATGCCTGGTGCGAAATTGCTCCTGGTGGTTACAAAATTCACCTCCGAAACCATTACAAAGCCGCCATCATTTTTAACTATAAGCTGGCGCACCATGTAGTTGTCAAAAGCGTGATTCTTATTGCGCGCTCCGGCGGCATTATTCAGCTCATCATCAAAAGGGATAAATTTCAGATTTTTATACTCCCCTCCCGCTATATTGTAGACCGCGAAAATGACCCCTTCGAAGCTGCCATTTTTTCTATTGCTGTAGTAGCCACCGAAATAGACCATTCTATTTACATTGTCAATTTTCATATAGCCGCCGGCCGCAAACTTTTGACCTAATGCCATCGGGTGCGGTTCAAACTTATTCTCACCAGGGGTTAAGCCTAATATCCAGTAGTTGTCAGCATAGTTTTGGGCCCCCACTGTGGTATATGCCGCTATGTATACGGTGCCATCATTGGCCACATTAACTTCGCCGCTGGTTATTACCCCTTCCGGTGAAAATGTAGCATGGCTGCGCTTTACCACCTTCAGGCTGTCATCAAGCCATTTACAATCAAACTCAATACCGTTGGCTTTGTCATTAAGTGTGTATATAATTATTTTCTTCTTGTCTTCAGAGACCGCGGAGTAGAAGTAATTTTTCATTGCCCCGAAAATACCCGTCTTTGCATGGCCAAGCTCAACGGGCTTGCTCTTCAGTATACCTTTATCATCAAGCAATGCGGCATATTGCACTACTTTATTGCTTTCCAGCGCCTGGTACAGGCTTATGATGCGGTCGCTGTATGAAATAAAACGTGCCCGGTATATTTTAGTAGGAAAGAAATCAAGTATGATGGTCGAGACTTTGTTCATAGAGTCATCAAACGACTCCAGCACCGCACCATCGGGGGAGTTACGGTAGTTATACAACAAGCCACCGGTCATCCCTACTACGGCATACTCACCGTTATGAAAATCAAACTTATCATAAGGAGAATAAATAACATCCTGCGCCTTTAGGATGTTGGCGTATAAAACTAACAATAAAGCAGATATGGCATAACTGATACATTTCATACAGCAAATTTAGACCGTGGTGACATTTCAAAGTTATTCTACCAAGGGATACCAGGCAAATTAACATAACTGAAACCGGGGATAAAAATAATGAACAGGAACTATAAAGACTAAGTATTATTGGTTTCGCGGTTTTTTTTATACAGTATTAACACCCCTGAGCGTTCAAAAGTCAATTCTTTACTTGTTCTTTGTAAATTAGGGGGATAAATTGTTTTCGCATATGGATGTAAGTGACGTGCCGCAGGAGCCGAAAGATTTCAAAGAGGGCGAAAAATTAAAAAAACTGGTGTACGCTGTCGGCAAAGATGGAAAGTATACCGGTGTTACCTCTGCGGGGTGGGACGCTGAAAATTTTGCTATGAAGCAAGCCTGGGACGATATTGAAGAAAACCTGGCAGCAACGCTGGCAAAAGTTAAAAACGGAACGGTGAGCCCGATAGCCTACTATATGCAAAAGAACCTGATGGAACTTTCACTACTGGCAAAATATGCCGGAAAGTGGCAGTGGCAGGTTACCCGGCACATGAAGCCGGAAGTCTTTGCTAAACTGGACAGAGCAATGCTTGATGTGTATGCCGGCATTTTTAATATTACTGTTGAAGAGATGATCAATTTTGGTAAAGAAAGGAGTAATAATGGATAAAGAATTTAAGCATTATCAGCATGCACACTGCGAAAGCGGGGTGACCGCCAATATGCTGCGGCACGAGGGTATAGATATAAGCGAGCCGATGGCGTTCGGCATTGGTTCTGGTATATTTTTTGGTCACCTGCCGTTTTTGAAGGTAGGCGGCATACCAGGTACAACCTACCGGTTGTGGCCAGGCGCAATATTTAAAAAAGTTGCCAACAGGTTAGATATAAAAGTACATACTGAAAAATTCAGTTCACCCGCGAATGCCATGAAAGCGCTGGATACTGCTCTTGCTGAAGGAAGGCCAACGGGAATTTTAGGCAGCGTTTTTTACCTGCCATACCTGCCTGAGGCGTTCAGGTTCCACTTTAACGCACATAACTTTATAGCGTATGGGAAGCAGGGAAGCAAATACCTTATTAGCGACCCGATAATGGAAGGGCTTTCTGATATAACACCTGAAGACCTGGTGAAAGCGAGATTCGCGAAAGGAACGCCGGAACCGCGTGGCTTTATGTATTATATAACAGGCACGCCGAAGCAGATAAACCTTGCAGCAGGCATAGAAAAGGGAATTAAGCAAACCTGTAATTTTATGCTCAATACTCCCCTGCCCTGGTTTGGTAACAGCGCCATATTTTTACTGGCTAACAGGATAAAGGACTATCCGCACAAGTTACCGCCGCGCAAGGCCGCACTCTACTTGGGCAATGTAATAAGAATGCAGGAGGAGATAGGGACCGGCGGCGCCGGGTTCCGGTATCTATATGCCGCATTTTTGCAGGAAGCGGGAATTCATCTCCGCAGGGATGACCTGCAGGAATTTTCAGCCCAACTGACAAAAATAGGTGACGGCTGGAGAAACTTTGCCTACAATGCCGCACGAATAATGAAGGTACGTAACACAGGTGTTGTTTCGTATGATGAACTGAGCGCGTTGCTGCGGGTATGTGGTGAAGAAGAAAAGATATTCTTTACTAATTTAGGGAAATTGAAGTGGTAAGCTTAAATTAACATAGATTCCTTATTTTTGCATAAATCTTAAACTGTTGCTTTCAAGAATACGCCACCTCATAGTAGGTATTATTGATTTTTTTCATAAGCCATTTGCGCGGTTCATGCCGAAGCAAACGTTTCGTTATATAGCCTGCGGCGGCACCAACACCATAGCGGGTATGGTGTTTTTCTCACTCATATTCAACTTTGTACTACATCGCAATGACCTGCACCTGATACCAGGTTTCCCCATTACGGCAAGAGTAGCTTCGTTGTTTATGGCTTTTTGTGTCAATGTGCCTTTCGGGTTTGTATTGTCCAGTTATATCGTCTTCCCGGAGTCTCAGATTGATACGAAGGTGCAGTTTGTGAGATACACAGGTGCGGCGGTGCTGTTCATAGGTATGGCTTACCTGCTCACCAAGTTTTTCGCATACGTTATACCCTCAGTAAGAGCCGATATTTCCAACATATTTGTGAGTATGATCACTGCTGTTATGAGTTATCTTTCTCAGCGGTTTTATACATTTAAGATCACTAAGGTAACTAATGTAACGGCTACGGGTGAAGTAAAGGAGGAGATTATAGTAGAAGAAGTTATCAATTTATAGTAGTATCTAATATTTTTTCAGCCCATCGCCTGAGGGCTTGTATTTATAATGACATATTCTATTCAGCTTTCAGATGAGAAGGTAAAAAAACATCAGGTAACGGCGCTGCATCTTACCTGCGCGCTTGCCTTTACCGGCTGCGGGGCCATTATGTTTGTTTACAACCAAGATATTAAATGGTGGGGAGCTTCACTGCTGGCCGCTGGCATAGGCCTGTTGTCACTCACTATTGCAAAAAATAAATTGGTAATAACTACACCTAACAGCAGTGTTTTCCGTATTGCTGAGCTGGTAATATCACTTGCCATTGCCGGATACTGTGCCATAAACCAATGGAAGCTACCTGTGTGGATATTCGGGGTGTTGGGCGCCGCCGTATGCTTTGCTTTTTTCTGGGAGCGCGCATCCAACACAATGCAATATGTGCACCTGGGCCATGATGGCATAAAGCTACCCGTGGAAAGCAGGAGGCGCTTTATACAATGGGTTGATGTAGAAACTGTTTTATTTAAATTCGGAACCCTGTCCATTGACTGTACTGATAATAAACTTTACCAATGGAATGTGAGGCCGGCCGAATTTGATAATATGGAATTTGAAGATTTTTGCAGCAAAAAAATAGATGAATACCGGGACAAACGCAGAAAAGACGATTGGTAACGGTATGAAGCAATAAATATTACAAAACAGTAGTTTAGTGCTTAACAGTTGATCAGTTTTCTTTCATTAACTCAGCTTTTGTTCATTCATTTTTTATAATTATTAATTGAGCATCCGTTTTGCCATAATAGGATTTGGAAATATAGGCCGCCGCCATGCAGGGCATATATTGCAAAACCCGCACACCCAACTCGTGAGCGTATGCGATTTAAACCCCGAAGTACAGCAAAGCATTCCTGCCGGAGTGTCATTTTTCACTGATGCAGCAGAAATGCTGCGCACGATTGCAGCCGATGTACTGTGTGTATGTACGCCAAACCACCTGCACATGGCCCATACTATTGCAGGGCTTGAGGCCGGCATGCAAACCGTGGTAGAAAAACCTATGGCATTGAGTGTAGCTGAGTGCGACAAGATGATAGCCGCCGCCCGGGCAACCGGGAAAACTATATTTGCCGTGAAGCAAAACCGGTACAACCCGCCCGTGCAAGAAGTAAAAAAACTGGTGGATAGCGGCAGGCTCGGGAAGATATTTATGATACAGGTAAACTGCTTCTGGAACCGTGGTGACGCTTACTATGCCGAAGGAGATTGGAGGGGTAAGAAAGCAAAAGACGGTGGGTGTTTATTTACGCAATTCAGCCACTTTGTTGATATATTATACTACCTCAACGGGCCGGTTGACAGCGCGAGCGGCTGGGTTCAGAATTTTGCACACCAGCACAACACGGAAGTGGAAGATACCGGTAGTTTTGTATTGAAAGCAGCCAACGAATCGATTATCAATTTCAACTTCACTACCTGTGCGTACCAGCGCAACATGGAGGGCTCCATAACTATATTCGCGGAACGCGGAACGGTAAAAATAGGCGGGCAATACCTGAATACTATAGAATACCAGCAACTGGAGGGTGAGGCATTGCCGGAAATAAATATAAGCGCAAAAGCCAATGACTACGGGCGCTACCAGGGCTCTATGAGCAACCACGATAAAATGATACAGAACGTGGTAGACGCTCTCCGCAATAACATGCCGGTAATGACTACAGCTGAAGAAGGCCGGGATGTGGTAAAAATAATTGAGCAGATGTATGCAGGAGCCATTAAAGTATAAACTAACTTTTAAAACAGCTATATGTCACAGGTACAGGAGTTTAACGACTACAGGGCAAAAATGAATGAAGTGATACTGGGCAAACAGAACAAAGTCATCAACCGGCTTTTTAACTTGGACACCAATACTTACGCCGAGGGAGCGCTAAGCACTAAAACCAAGGAGATGCTGGGCCTTGTTGCCAGCATGGTGTTGCGTTGCGATGATTGTATCAAGTACCACTTGGGCAAAGCGTATGAGCAGGGCATAACAACGGAAGAAATCTACGAAATTTTCGCTGTCGCTAATATTGTAGGTGGTACCATAGTAATACCCCATACCCGCCGTGCGGCTGAGTTCTGGGAAGAACTGAGTACTGTAAATGCCGAAGAGCAGCTATAGTAATTATTTACCATGCCCGCTATTCAGGTCTGCAAATAATTAAGCGGGCTTATACAGCCCGGCTTAATTCCATTATTCTGGCTATCGCTTCGGGGCGGGGGCTTAGCAGATCGTTGGCAGCCTGTTCCACTATTTTCATTTCCTGCCTCAGGCCAGCGAATATATCGTCAATACCCATTTCACAGGCGAGACCGGTGTGGGCGTAATGATATTTATTGATGAGTTTCTGATGTAAAGTTTTATCCATTAATGCGTGTTTGAAATAAAAAACGAATTTCCAATCCCTTTATTGTTGGAAAAGTAAAAATAATTGTTAAACGTGAGTTGCTTAGGCGGCATCTATTGAAGATGTATCCGGATCCGATTGAAATTCCGTATTTTCGGATTCGAATCACGCACACATGCAAACAATAGGAATAATAGGAGGAACCGGCTTTACCGGATCCTGTATCAGCAGCCTGCTGAATGAAAAAGGGTACAAGGTAATTATATTTACAAGAAATGTAGCCAGGAATAAACCGAATGGAAACATTTCTTACGCGCATTGGAATGCAGATAAAGGCACCTGCGACATTAACGCCCTGAAACAGCTGGACACAGCCATTCACCTTGCCGGGGCTGGCATTGCAGACAAACGATGGACACCTGCAAGAAAAGAAGAAATACTGACCAGCAGGGTAAAAAGTACTTCGTTCCTTATTGAGCAGCTGAGGCAGTACGCGCCGGGTTGCAAAACCTTCATTTCCGCTTCCGCGATTGGCTTTTACGGCCCTGACGGTCAAAATACTCCATTTGACGAAACAGCGGCTGCTTACCCCGATTTCCTGGGGGATACCTGCAAACTATGGGAGGCAGAGTCACACAAAGGTGAATCGCTTATGCGTACAGTTATATTACGTTTCGGGATAGTACTTGGCAAGGAAAGTGGCGCTTTCCCCCAACTGGCAGGCCCGTTAAGTTTTGGGGTAATGCCCATTGCCGGGGGCGGTGAACAGGTAATGAGTTGGATAGAGCTTTCCGACCTTGCCGGGCTCGTACTTTTTGCGGTAGAAAACGCTGGCGTTTCCGGCACCTACAATGCGGTGTCGCCGAACCCGGTAAAGCTCAAAGACTTGATGCGCACAATAGCAAAGATAAAAGGGGGGATAAAAATACCTGTTCCTGTACCTGCATTTATCTTAAAAATAGTACTGGGTGAACTGAGCATAGAAGTATTAAAAAGCTGCACTGTAAGTGCGGCAAAAATAGAAAAGAAAGGTTTTAAATTTCGTTTCCCTTTAATAAATGACGCTGTGAAACACATTCTTGCAACGTAGCCTTTCATGCAATAAATATCAATTTGCGGTTAATAGTATTAGCTTGAATATCGCCTTCAAGCCTGGTAGGTAGCTGATATTGTACAGTTAATGAATTTCAAATAAAATTATTTAAAATTCAAAAAGAAAATATCATGGTAGTATCATTGCGGTTGTTACAATAATTATGTATCATTATGCTACTAAATGAAAGTAATAGGTATAACAGGTGGAACTGGATTTGTAGGTGTGAGCCTAACCCGGTTGTTAGTGGAGAAAGGCTATAATGTAATAGTTTTTACCCGCAGCATCACTTTGCCTGCTTCAAAAAAAGGGGTAACCTACGTAAGCTGGAATCCTGAGAAAAGCACTATTGATCTGGTAGCGCTGAAAAAAATAGATGCCGTGGTACACCTGGCCGGTACTGGCATATCAGATCAAAGGTGGACGCAGCAACGCAAAAAAGAGATACTCAACAGCAGGATAAAAAGTACGGAGTTTCTGGTAGCTCAGCTGAAAGAACACTGCCGCTACTGCGAGCGTTTTGTCTCCGCCTCGGCGGCCTGTATTTACGGCCCTGACCAACCTGGTGGTGCGCCATTTAAGGAAGACAATCCGGCTTTTAACGATTTTCTGGGCAATACTTGCCAGCAGTGGGAGGCCAATGCGCTTAAAGCTGCTAACCTGATGTACACCACCATATTAAGGTTCGGGCTTGTGCTGGGTAAAAACGGCGGAGTGTTGCCCCAATACGGGCAGCATATCGATTTTGGTATAATGCCTGTATTAGGCTACGGCAACCAAGTGATAAGCTGGATAGAAGTAACGGACCTGTGCCGGATGATATTATTTGCACTGGAAAATGATACTGTATATGGCATATATAACGCCGTCTCTCCTATGCCTGTAACGCACAAAACGCTTATGAAAGTGATAGCTAACGCGAACGGAATTGTAAAAAAGCCATCTCCCGCTCCCGCATTCATGCTGAAAATACTAATGGGTGAACTGAGTGCTGAATTGCTGAAAAGCTGCAATGTGAGTGCCCAAAAAATAATAGACGCCGGCTTCGTATTCCAGCATCCTCAGATTGAAGACGCGATGAAATCTATTACCTGTATTTAACTTAATTTTTACAAAATGTTTAAAAGGAAGTAAAAAATGTAGATTTTTTTCCCCTTTTTATTTCTACTTTTAACAAGTTAAAAGTATTTTCTCATTTTAAAAATATTCGGCATTGATGGCAGGTGCATTTAGGGTAAAGTTTTACGCTTTCATTATCGGAGTATTTGCTTTAGGTGAGGCAGGGTATGTACATGCGAAAAGTGGTAAAGAAGGAACTACACCTAATGCAGAGCGACCAGCAGTAAGCCAAATGGCTGAACCAAAAGCCGCGTTTCAGTGGTCAGAAACAAGGCAACTGTCTTGGAATGATTTCAAAGGTGCTGTTGCCCCCGCATCGCAACACTCCGCCGCAGCATCTCATTGTGGCATGAGCATAACTGCCCAGCCCGGCAAAGAAAACAAACCGGAAATAATAGTAACCAACTCGTTTTACAGTTCTAAATCATGGGTGCAACCCGATGGCCGTTTTCCTGAAGTGCTGGTGCATGAGCAGGGCCATTTCGACCTTTGTGAAATCTATACACGCAAACTCAGGGAAAAATTAAGCTCTGTTTCGGAGTATAATGCCGATCTTAAAAACATAATTGAAACACTTTATTCACAGGTAGATGACGAATACCAGAAATCGCAGCGGGCCTATGAAGAAGATACCCAACATGGCACTGATGCCGGAGAGCAGAAAAAATGGCTTGCACTTATTTCCCGGGAACTTACAGTAAACACAACCGGGGCTATGGCCAGGCAGTAATTTTACTGTGGTTTCTCCTGTTCTTACAACGCTTTAAAACATCTTTGGGTACTTATAGATCCCATCTTCAGGGCCGCTATACCCGCGAGACTTATTAGATGAATTAATTTCTTTTGACTGCTTTACATTAATTTATTGTAAAATTCTTTAGGCCGCGGTAAATAAAATGACTACATAAAGTGGTTTTAAAAACCTGCTCTCACTCAAGGGCACTTTGGAAGTGGCATAACTCTGTTAAAGAATTGTATCTTTGTACAATCTAGGCGACCTTAACCTGTTTCTGAAAAATAGTTTTATTTTAAATTATATCTACCGGATATAAAACTGCTGTAAAAAAGATATATAGCAAGATAAAACTTAGAATTGAACAGTTGAGGCCTTTGCACTCGGGTATATAAATAAAGTATGAGTACGCATAACAGGAAATACACGCACATTGATCTGGAATATATCTATGAAATGGCTGACGGAGAAAACGACTTCGCAGCCTCGATATTGAATGAATGTCTACTAAAAATGCCCCAAATACTTGATGATTTAACAATCGCGATAAGTGAGGGCAACTATGAAGACATTAACTATGCGGCTCATAAACTTAAATCGACATTTGGGTACCTGGGTGTGGGGGAACTGACCATGCTTATGATTGAAATAGAGCAGGCGTGCCGCATTAAGCATGGGCTGCCGTGGATAGCTGCCAGTCTTGAAAAAATAACTACTGTATATGAACTGGCGAAAACAGAACTCGATGAGGAACTGAAAATACTACAGCAATAAAGCGTGGCATACTACCCATGAAGATAAAAAATTACTTTTAAATACTTAAACAAACTTATAAACAGTACTTATTCACGGTACTGCATAAAATGAATGCCGCGGTGGCATCTTTTTTACTATTGCTTTACTATCTTTGAACTATGGATATTTCCAACCTTCTGTTATATATACTTGGCTGTATTCTGTTAATCGGCTTTTTTGCAGGAACTGAAATCGCTTTTACCTCCGCCAACAAGCTCAATATTGAGCTTCGAAAGAAACAAGGAAAATTCTCGGGCAAGATTCTAGCGCGTTTTATGGAAAACCCGGCTGAATTCATCGGAACCAGCCTGGTGGGCGTGAACGTACTTCTTGTTATTTACGGCTTACTTTCCGCAAGGGCATCTGATATAGTGCTCCACCATTACCATATTGAGCTTTCAGAATACCCAAAGCTGCTCCTCGATACCCTTATAGCCACATTAGTCATTCTGATATTCGCTGAGTTTCTGCCCAAGGCCATTTTTCGCTCCAAAGCCGAAACGGTACTTACCATTTTCGCTATACCCATGTTGCTGATGTACTACATCTTTTTCCCTATAGCGAAAATATTTGTTTCTATTTCCGAGTTTATTCTTAAATACCTGTTTAATGTAAGAATTAAAGAAAATAAACAAGTATTTAACAGGATTGATCTTGAGGTATTTGTGAAACAAAGTATGCATGGTCATGAAAATGAGAATAGTGAAGTGAACGCCGAACTATTCGAAAACGCATTGTACCTGGTTAACGTGCGGATCCGTAAGTGTATGGTACCCAGGAATGAAGTAGAGGCAGTAGATGTAACTACAACAGTGATGGAAGCAAGGGAGAAATTTATACATACCAAACTTTCTAAAATAATTGTTTACGACGACACTATTGATAATATCATTGGTTACATTCACCATCTTGACCTAAACCGCAGACCAAAAAACATAAGAGAAATCCTGCACACGATAACGGCCGTACCTGAAGCCATGAGTGCAGTAGACCTGATGAACCGCTTCACCAAAGACCGCAAAAGCATTGCCTGGGTGGTTGATGAGTTTGGCGGTACTGCAGGCATAGTGACTATGGAAGATGTGCTGGAAGAAATTTTTGGTGACATCAATGACGAATATGACGTGGAAGAACACGTTGAAAAACAACTGGCGGAAAATGAGTATATATTTTCAGGCAGGCTTGAACTTGATTACCTGAATGAAAAATACGATTTCGAGTTCCCTACTGATCAGTCTGAAACGCTCTCAGGCTACATTATAGCGGGCCATGAAACAATCCCGAAAATAAAGGAACAGATTATCCTTGACAATTATGAATTTGACATATTGTTAGTGACTGATACCCGTATAGAAACAGTGAAACTGAAAGTATTGAAATAATAAATATAACAAGTTACATTTGAAGCATTCGCAACCTACTTTAAACTATAAACATGCCAGTTCAACGCCCGTTCAACCTCAGCCAATGGATAGAAGATAACCGCCACCTGCTGAAACCACCGGTGGGTAACCAAAATGTATATAAAGAGGCCGGCGACTTTATTGTAATGATAGTTGGAGGCCCTAACAGCCGCAAAGACTTTCATTACAATGAAAGCGAAGAGCTTTTTTACCAGCTGGAAGGTGATGTGGTTGTGAAAATACAAGAAGATGGACAAATTGTTGACATACCTATAAAGCAGGGCGATATGTTTCTGCTGCCCGCCAAAACACCCCACTCCCCGCAGCGCGGCGCTGGAACAATAGGCCTGGTAATAGAAAAGAAAAGAAATAGCACGGAAATGGATGCCTTTATGTGGTTTTGCGAAAATTG
>JACMPD010000134.1 GCA_014377675.1 Taibaiella sp. | reverse complement strand
TACCAGCCCATACCGGGCACGGGTTCATTCATCATACTGGAACACCTGACCGAAAAAGTGGTTTGGAAAAACAGTGTGTGCAAACTATATGATATTGGCGATGACGTAGTAGCACTGCGCTGGGATACAAAAATGAATAGCATAGGCGGTGAAGTGCTGGAAGGTGTACAACGCAGCATTGCGATAGCGGAAGAAAGATACAAAGGCCTGGTAATAGCTAACAGCCGCGCCAACTTCAGCGCGGGTGCCAATGTAGGGCTTATTTTCATGTTTGCCGCAGAGCAGGAGTATGACGAGCTTGACTTCGCCATCAGGCAGTTTCAGGCCACTACTATGCGCATGAGGTACAGCAGCATACCCGTAATAGTGGCGCCGCACGGCCTCACCCTTGGCGGCGGCTGCGAAATGTGCCTGCACGCTGATGCGGTACAGGCAGCAGCGGAAAGCTACATCGGTTTGGTGGAAGTTGGTGTGGGGCTGATACCCGGCGGCGGCGGCAGCAAGGAAATGGCCCTCCGCGCCAGCGACCGCACCATAAAAGAAGACATTGAAACCAACTATCTGCAGCAGTTGTTCATTAATGTAGGCACGGCAAAGGTGTCCACTTCGGCACATGAGGCATTTGATAACTTCATATTGCGCCCAGGCTTCGACCATATATCCATGAACCCAGACAGGCGCATAGGTGACGCCAAAAAGAAAGTACAACTGATGTGGGAGCGTGGCTATACCCAGCCAGCGCCCAGAAACGATATTAAGGTACAGGGCCGGGGCGGCCTCGGCGGTCTGCTCAGCGGCCTGCACGGCATGTGGATGGGCAAGTACATAAGTGACCACGACAAGCTGATAGCAGAAAAGCTGGCTTACGTAATATGCGGCGGCGACCTCTCCATGGCTACAACCGTCACCGAACAATACCTGCTTGACATAGAGCGCGAAGCCTTCCTGAGCCTCTGCGGCCAGCGCAAAACGCTGGAAAGGTTGCAGAGTATATTGACTACGGGTAAACCGCTTAGGAATTAATGGATTATATTTGTTACACTACTTCTACAACCGACATTTTATATTATGAGAATTTATCATATTGAACTAACTAACTTTAAAAACTATAGCCATGCGGCCATAGACTTTTCACCAGGAGTAAATTTGTTTGTAGGCAGTAATGGCAGTGGTAAAACAGGGTTATTAGAAGCTATAAATGTCGCGGTTGGAGGCTTCTTCGGGTCACAGGAGCAGAAGTTGCAAAGAGGAATTCGAGCAGAAGAAGTTAAGTTAACCAAAGGGATAAGAGAGGAATATTCGGCCGTATTTGCATCCTCTCAAACACCTGTTTTACAATGGCAGAGAACACGCGGGAAAAAGACAATTACCTTTCTAAATTTGAATAGAAAGCTGGTATCAAGTCCAAATTTGGGTATTGAAAGTGTCAAAAACTATGGTGCTATATTCTTCGCTGCATTTAATACTCCTGAAGACAGGACAATAGCACCATTAATTGCCTATTATTCCTCACAGAGGTTATTTATTGACGCTGCACAGTCAAAAAAACAAAAATATGATGCCACAGCAGGCAGGAGAAATGGTTACTTGCAATGTCTCGATGAAAATGCAATAAAACCTGTGCTTGATGAATGGCTGGGCAATGCAGTGACGCGCAGAGCTACAAAACAGATAAAAGAAATAGATGGCATTGATTTAATTCTTGAAAATGTTGAAGAAGCAATTCGGAGCATGTTGATTGATTTTCAGAAGTTACCGCAGGACTTTCCATTAAAAATATATCAGGATCCGGATCATGACAATGAACTATTTATCAACTTTGACAATGAACATGATTTGCCTCTTTCTTATTATTCTGACGGTTTTCGCAACCTTATCTACCTGGTAATTGATTTAGTTTGGCGGGCTTCTCAATTAAATCCGTGGCTGGAATTGAAACACATTTCTGAAAAAGTAACTGGAGTTGTAACTATTGATGAAATAGACTTGCACTTGCACCCTAAATGGCAAGCTAAAGCAATTGGTTTTATCAAAGATATTTTCCCGAATGTTCAGTTTTTTATTACTACGCACAGCCCCACAGTCGTTGCAAATTATGATTGCCGTATTGATACAGATACCTTGTTTGCCATTGACAATAGTGAGGTAAATAAAGTTCATGAAAAGTTTTTTGGAAAGCAAGTTGATAGCATACTGAGGGATATATTAGGAGCTACTGATAGACATGTACCCACACAGGAGAAAATTGATTCATTACTGCGTAAAATTGATAATGAAGCACCTGAAGAAGAAATAAGTAGTTTATTATCAGAATTAAAAGAGCTTCTGGGCACAGATGACGCAGATGTTGAAAGAGCGCAAACTTTAATGGATTGGAAAAAAATAGAAAAAGCAGATTCCGATGCAATACATCCATAAAAAAGATGCACAACCTCCAGGTTGGGACGATTGGTTTGCCGACGCAAATGGTGAGAGGGCGTTTGCGTATAGAACGCCGCTGCCTGCTGCTAAACAATATTTGATAAATGAACAGAACGATTTATGTGCGTATTGCCAGAAAGCAATAAGTATTGATAACTCTTCCGTTGAGCATGTAATTCCTAATAGCACTAATCAACCATTTTCTACGTCCTACCATAATTTGGTTGCCGTTTGCACAAATTTTACAAGAGACGCTCAAAATAGACTCCACTGTGATAAAGAAAGAGGTAATTACTTATTACCATCTATTATTTTCCAAAGAGATTTTTCTTGTCCTGAAGGAGTAAATTATGGCTATTTTTCTTGCGGACAAGATGGTGTAATTGAAGCAAAAGTCGTTAAAAATACAAATAAGATAGATTGGAATATTCACCTTCAAATTGTAGCATACATAGCTATACTGAACCTTAATCATTCCAGTTTGAAGGGGAAAAGGAAAGATATTATTGATAGTTGGCTGGAGAGCTTGAATGGCAGACCGGCAAGGCAGCAAAGAGATTTTTGGAGATCTAAATATAGAGATATTCTAGATAAACCAGAACAGCCATTCCGCCAATTTTTATTGATTTATTTAGCTGGTAAAATTTAATTCTTTTTTATGGAAATCCGTGAACCATTAGTAGCCTATAACAAGCAGTTTTTTACTGTAGCTGAGTACCTGGAAATGGAGCAGGCTGCTGAAGAGAAACACGAGTATTACAAGGGGGAAATATTCGCTATGTCGGGGCCTAAGTACCAACATGTATTAGTGGCTACAAATACGCTTGCGGCATTACAGCAAAAGCTTAGAGGCAAACCTTGCCGCCCTTTAAGCAGCGATATGCGCATCTACATTCCTAAAAACAGCCTCTTCACCTACCCCGATATATCAGTTGTTTGCGGAGAACCTGAGTTCTTGAATAATGATGAATGGAATCTCCTGAACCCGGTTGTTATAATAGAAGTACTGTCCCCTTCTACGAAAAGCTATGACCGTGGTGATAAATTCAAATTGTACCGGGATATACCCACTCTCAAAGAATACATACTTATAGAGCCGGAAACAGTAGGAATAGAAGCATTTTTTATTAATGATCACCAG
>JACMPD010000133.1 GCA_014377675.1 Taibaiella sp. | reverse complement strand
TGCCGGTGGCACCCGCCGCCGCGGAATGAGCATCAGCCGGTAGCGGGCCCGCTGCGTACCAGTGACTTATATGAGCAAGTAGAATGCCAAGTAGTGCGGAGCCTCTCATGGCATCAATGATAACAATTCTTTTTTTGGGTTTATCGGTTTGGAACGGCATAAATATCCGCTAATGTAATACGGATATTTTAGAAAAATAAATGTTCAACCTACAGTATTAAAGCTCTTTTCTCAGCCGGGCCACCGGCACATTCAATTGCTCCCTGTATTTGGCCACTGTGCGGCGGGCTACGTTGTAGCCTTTATCTTTCAGCATGTTGGTGAGCTCTTCATCAGAATAGGGTTTTCGCTTCTCCTCAGCGGTTATTATTTCATTCAGAATTATCTTCACTTCCCTTGTTGAGACCTCTTCGCCGCTTTCAAGCTGTAATGCTTCTGAGAAGAAGAATTTTAATATATGTGTGCCATATTCCGTCTGCACGTACTTGCTGTTGGCCACCCGCGATACCGTAGACACATCAAGCAGTGTTAGTTGCGCTATATCTTTCAGTATCATAGGGCGTAGCGTGGCTTCATCGCCTGTAAGAAAAAACTCCCGCTGAAAATCGAGTATGGCCTGCATGGTATGCAGCAGTGTATGCTGCCGCTACTTTATGGCATCAATAAACCACTTGGCGGAGTCCAGCTTTTGCTTTATAAATAGTACAGCTTCTTTTTGCCTTTTGTCTTTTTTCTGGCCGCGCTCATAGGCGCGCATCATTTCTTTATACCCTTCTGATACACGCAACTCCGGTGCATTTTTAGAATTAAGCGAAAGCTCCAGTATCCCGTTGTTATTAAATACGAAAAAATCAGGTATCACATAGCTCTCCGCTTTATTGACCAGCGCAAAAGATGAGCCGGGCTTGGGGTTCAGTTTGATGATGATGCCAATCACATTTTTAAAATCCTCATCATTTAGGTTCAGCTGTTTCTGTATTTTATCGTAGTGTTTTTTTGTAAATTCATTAAAATATTTCTCCAGTACTATTACGGCATTTCTTACCGGTACAGTATCCGGCAGCTTTTTAAGCTGCAACAGCAAGCAGTCCTGTAGTGTCCACACACAGATGCCTGCCGGGTCAAACTGCTGTATTTTAAGGATAAGTTGTTCTATTTCTTCCGGCGTTGTTTCAATATTCTGCCCGAAAGCCAGGTCATCGCAGAGCGATGTTACTTCACGGCGCAGGTAGCCGTCTTCATCAAGGCTGCCTATTATCTGCTCGGCTATACGGTGCAGGCGGTCGTCAAGCTCCAGCATACCCAGCTGGTCAAGCAGGTAGTCATGGAAGTTAGTTTCCACTCTGGCCGGCGTTACCTGTTTTTCATTATCGCCACCGTAGTTGTCATCGCCATAGTCATAGCTGCGGTCTCCATCGTCTTCATGTCTCAGGAAATCATCCAGGTCCACTTTTTCGGCTGTGTCATTGCTTAGTTCTATTTCTTCCCCGTCATTATCGAAGTCATCATCGCTGTTGCCATCTGTTGCATCGAGGGTATAGTCCAGTTCACTGGGTTCGGGAGCGGCTTCATTTTCAAGTGCCGGGTTTTCTTCCAGCTCTTCTTGTATGCGGTCGTCAAGGCTTGCAGTGGGTATCTGCAGCAGTTTCATTAACTGAATCTGCTGTGGGGAAAGTTTTTGCAACAGCCTTTGCTGGTTCGATTGTCTAAGCATAATGATATCCTGGTATGTGCTGCCGAAACATGGTTTATTACCTTGACCAAGCTGGTTTTAATAACCTGCTGCAACCGGTAACAAAATTTTTACGGCCCCTGCAAAAATATAGTTTAAACGTACAAAATACACACTACTTTGCTATAGGGGTAATAAAAATAAAAACGAGATGAGGGTGAAGTTAGTGTGGTCACCATATAGATTAGATAAGCTGGAGTAAAATTTGTTACTCCCGGCCGTATAGGTTACATTTGTTAAAGTATTTTTTTTATCAATTGCACCATCGTACCTTGTGGGGTATCAAGAAATTCTGATTTTTCAGCGATGACTAAAAAACCGTATATATCTTCCTCGTTTTCGTACCTCCCAATGGAGGAGACGCTGCTGATAACACCCAAAAAGAAGCGTTTGTTTATAGGCATACCTAAGGAAACCTCTTTCCAGGAAAACAGGGTAGCGCTGACGCCGGAGGGGGTTTCGGTACTGGTGAACCAGGGCCATGATGTGGCCGTGGAGCACGGAGCTGGTGAAGGTTCATTCTATTTTGACGTGGATTACAGTGATGCCGGTGCACGCATTGTGTACGATAAAGCGGAACTGTATAAAGCCACCACCATCATAAAGTCAGCACCTATATCTGACGAAGAGGCTGACTTGCTGCAGGTAAATCAGGTGGTGTTTTCCCCTATACACATGCCTATGCTGAAAGTGGGCCTGCTGGAAACGCTGATAGCCAAAAAAGTGATAGCCATAGCCTTTGAATGTATACAGGATGATGTTGGTTCGTTCCCTATAGTGCGCTCCATGAGCGAGATAGCCGGTAACTATGCCATACTTACAGCGGCCCGCTACCTCGGTAATGCCGATAATGGCAAGGGCGTGTTGCTTGGCGGTATATCAGGCGTGCCACCGGCAAGGGTGCTGATAATAGGCGCTGGGGTGGTTGCGGAGTTTGCGGCAAGGGCGGCTTTCGGGCTGGGCGCTTCCGTGAAGATATTTGACAACTCCATTTACCGCATTATGAAGCTGCAGAATAATATTGGCCGCCGGTGCTTCACCTCGGTAATAGACCCTGTGATCCTTGCCGAGGAGCTCCGCAACGCTGATGTGGCCATAGGTGCCATAAAGCCAATAAACGGGGTGACGCCAGTAGTAGTAACCGAACAGATGGTGAGCCAGATGAAATCAGGCTCTGTAATAATAGATGTAAGTATTGACAGGGGAGGTTGCTTTGAGACCTCGCGCGTAACCACGCATGAAAAACCGGTGTATAAGGTATATGATGTTATTCATTATTGTGTACCTAACATAGCATCAGGCGTTTCGCGTACGGCATCTCGGGCTATCAGCAATGTACTGATGCCCATACTGCAGCAATGCGCCGATACGGGCGGGGTAGAAGAGGTAATACAAACCCGTAGCGGCCTGCGTAACGGTGTATATATGTACAAAGGCTGTGTAACGAATGCCCCTGTGGCGAAAAAATTCGGGCTGAAGTATACTGACCTTGATTTGCTGTTCGCGGGGCAGAGCTGAGGTAGAATAAGTTCGGTGGATTTGAGTTTTGGTTTGTTTTCGCAAGTCTAAAAGACTCAGCTAGTGCGCGCTTGCTGATGCAGGGGAGGTCTGCTATTTGCAGTCTGGTAATTTGGAAACAAGAATTGTGGGTTTTATCACCAATACATTTTACCTTAGTAAGGTGTTTTTACATACATAACCTCGTTAAGTGTAAATTTGTTCATGAATATAACCCAAATAGAAAGCAGCCTGCAGCAGTTAACAAAGGAATTCAATAATGAAACATTCATTTTTGATTTGCTTTTGGCCTATGGGAAGCCCAAAGCTTCAATTAAACGCTTGCAGATTGGCGGACTGAATCTTTCAAAAGAAGAGGGAGTACTTGATTGGAAAAAGGAACTCTACTACAAAATTGACATAAAAGGCGACTTACACGAGTTGATTGATGAATTAGCCGAAGATGAAAAAGTGGCCAAACACAGCCCCCGCTTTATAGTGGTTACAGACTTCGAAACTCTTTTGGCCTTAGATACCAAAACCAACGATTCTTTAGATATACCCATCTTAGATATACCCAAGCACTTCGATTTTTTCCTGCCCTGGGCGGGCATGGAAAAAGCGCAGCACCAGAATGAAAACCCTGCCGACGTAAAGGCAGCGGAACGCATGGCAAAGCTGTACGATGAAATTAAGAAAGATAACCCCACCCATTCAAAAGAGGAAGTACACAACCTGAATGTCTTCCTTTCCCGCATGCTGTTTTGCTTTTTTGCAGAAGATACAGGCATTTTTAAGGAGGGGAAATTCACTAATGGCATAAGCAGCCACACGCAAGCCGATGGCAGTGACCTCAATACCTATCTCGATACGCTGTTTGCTATACTCAACACAGATGAAAGCCAGCGCGGCCCAGCACCTTCCTATTTAACGTCGTTCCCCTATGTAAATGGCGGCTTATTTCGGAACAGACATAACGCACCTGTATTTACAAGGAAGAGCCGCCAGGCAATAATTGAGAGCGGCGAACTCGATTGGAGCGCCATTAATCCCGATATTTTTGGTTCCATGATTCAGGCGGTAATTACGCCGGAGCATAGGGGCGGCCTGGGTATGCACTATACCAGTGTGCCAAACATCATGAAGGTAATAGAGCCACTGTTTTTAAACGAACTAAAAGAAGAATTTGAAGCAGGTAAAAATGAACCCCGCAAACTCAAAAAGCTACTGGAGCGCATTAGTAAACTTAAAATATTTGACCCTGCCTGTGGTAGTGGTAACTTCTTAATTATTGCTTATAAAGAACTAAGGCTACTGGAAATAAAGATCCTCGAAAAACTTCAAACCCTGCAAAAAGCAGCTACTGGTTTTGAGCCCATACAAATGGAGCTGATTCCCAAAGCACAATTAACATTGGCCGCGTCTTATCAGCAATCCATGTTCTCAGTTGTGGAGCTGTCGCAGTTCTACGGCATAGAATTAGATGATTTTGCCCATGAAATAGCCATCCTTTCGCTATGGTTGGCTCAGCATCAGATGAACATGAAATTCAAAGAGGTATTTGGTTCTTCAAATCCAACCTTGCCATTACAGGCGGGCGGCAATATTGTTCATGGTAATGCAACAAGAGTAGATTGGACAACGGTATGCCCCAAAAGAGAAGGCGATGAGATTTACATTTTGGGCAATCCGCCATATCTAGGTTCAAGTCTAACAAGTGAGGACCAAAAATCCGACATGGAATTTGTCTATAAAGACCAAAGTGATTTTAGGAAACTTGATTACATCACTTGCTGGTTTTTTAAAGCTTCACATTTCATCAAATCAATTAAAGCCACTTTTGCATTTGTTTCAACGAATTCTGTGTGCCAAGGAGAACAAGTTTGGATGTTATGGCCAATGATTTTCAAAAATCAGCAGAGCATTTCATTTGCATATAATTCATTTAATTGGTCTAATAATGCAAAGGGAAAAGCTGGAGTAACTGTAATAATTCTGGGCATCGCAAATGACGGCACTACTCAAAAGAAAACTCTGATAAATGGAAGCTTGAAACAAATGGTGAACAATATTAGTCCGTATTTGGTAAGCGGCAATTCAGTATTTGTTTATCCAAGGCGAAATTCTCTCAGCAATCTGCCTGAAATGGTGAGTGGCAGTAAGCCAACGGATGGTGGGTTTCTGATTCTCTCTGCATCTGATAGGAATAAATTATTAGACCAGTCACCAGATTCTTCCGCATATATTAAAAGGTATATGGGTGCTGATGACTATATAAATGGTGTTGAAAGGTACTGCTTATGGATATCTGATGCTGAAAAAGCTAACGCACAAAAAAATTCTTTCATTGAACACCGTATAGACGAGTGCTTTAAGTTCAGAAATGCTAGCAAAAAAAGTGCAACCAAGAAAAAGGCGAGCATACCCCACAAATTCGATGAAGTCAAACATCAAAATACAAGTTCTATTATTTTCCCCATTACAACTTCCTATAGAAGAAAATATGTACCTATAGGTTTTTTAGATTCTTCAACAGTAATCAGTAATTCAGCATTGGCTATATACAAATCTGAAATCTACTTGTTTAGCCTTTTGTCCTCAAGGATGAATGTAATATGGCTTTCAGTCACAGGTTCTAGAATGAGAAATGATTTTAGGTATTCTGTTAACTACTGTTATAATAATTTACCATTCCCAAAAATAAGTGAGGTTCAAATAAAAGAGCTGGAGAAATTTGCATATTTAATTTTGGAGGAACGTGAAAGACATTCGGAAAGAACACTCGCAAAACTGTACGACCCGGAAAAAATGCCTGCTGGCTTGCGGGAAGCACACTATCAAAATGACTTAGCAATAGAACGTTGCTACCGCAGCAAACCATTTGATTCCGACGAAGAGCGCCTGGAGTACTTGTTTAAACTCTACCAGCAGATGATAGCCCAGGAAAAAGAACAAGGAACCTTATTTGAACGAATAGAAAAACCTAGAAAGAAAAAGAAATAAAT
>JACMPD010000132.1 GCA_014377675.1 Taibaiella sp. | reverse complement strand
TGCCACTGAGCACCCTTTCTGACCCGCTAAACGTAGCTGCTCTTAATGAAGACGCTAACCTTTATATACACTGTGCAGGCGGATACCGGTCAGTGATAGCGGCCTCATTAATCAAACGCCAAGGCATTCATAACCTGCGAAACATACTGGGCGGCTATGGCAAAATAAAGCTTGAATCGGCCATTCCCGTGGAAGTAAGCGACTCTGTAGACGCATAAACAACAATTTTACTATAGCTGCTCGGTGCTGCCATACAGTACGGACCAGCTTTTTTATTGCCACCGTACTGAATCACATTGGTTCACATTGGTTCACTTTGGTTCACTTTGAATTACGATGAATCACTATGAATCACCTGACCTAGTTTGGTGCAATTATTGGCGATATAATCAATTAGCAGATACTATATTGCTATGGTAATATTACACCAATACATATTAATATATCATCTATATAAAAGGAAGTAACAATCTTGGTTCACTATGATTCAATTGGTTCAATTTGGTCCACGTGTTTCACTTTGGTTCACGTGTTTCACTTTGGTTCACTTTGGTTCACTTTGGTTCACCATGAATCACCTGAATCAGTTGCGCTTTACCAAACTTGACTATAATATCTAGCCCTGAAAGGGCGAAATATATCAGCGATGGGCGGTAGCCCATCGGAACAAATAACGAATTATTCAGCCCTGAAGGGGCGTAATAATTCACCAGCGATCACAACTATATTACCCAGGAAATTATGCGCCGTAACGGTATTACGCCCCTTCAGGGCTTGCTCCTCTTTCATTATCCTCCTGATGGGCTCCCGTCCATCGCTGATATATTAAGCCCTTTCAGGGCTAACATGCTATGTCAATGGCATAACCCATGTTTGGCGAAGTCTACGAATACGTCAAAACGGAAGGTAATCTCCAAATTGCCGGAATGACTATAGTACACGTTACACCTGTAACACTTTGTAACACTTTATAACAGCTATTACACCAAATAATAGTTGTTGCAACCAGTTACAACTCCTTTCCATAACCGGCATATTCATTCCCTTGCAATACAACAAATGCCTTACTTATTGCGTTAGTACCAAAACGCCACCCTATGAAAAAATCCCTTTTGATTTTACCACTGCTGCTCCATTCCTTTGTAAGCTATTGCCAAGACCGCAATAGCGTCACATACTTTTCTGCCGGCTATGGCATCGCATCTACTAACTATATGCTCAATGCCCTCACCAGCAGGGCGCGTACCTCCGGGCTGGGAACACTAACACTATCTGCTTCCAGATATTACAGCAGGAGTTTTCAGCCGCGAAGGGCACGGCGGAGATTCTCAAAGACTATCGGATTATCTGTTGCTCTGTCTTATGAAAGCGAACAAGGTAAAATGCATGAAACGCCATGGACTTACATTAAAGCACCATTCGCAGATATTGGTGATTATAAAACTAAAACGGCAACCTTTATTGTTGAAGTGAATCCAATATACGTTTCCAGCCGGTCAGGTAACTTCCGGTTTTACAGCACTTATGGCATTGGCATCACCTACCAGCATGATGAGACCACCTGGAGCGAGGAGTATTTCCAGTACAACTTTGTTAAACGACCTAATGCCCCAGCGGCAAGCAGACATAACACGTCGAACTCATTCTACCCCAACTTTTCATTAATGCCCGTCTGCTTTAGGATTGGGAATAAACTAAGTTTTTTCGCCGAATTCGGCATTGGTTGTAAAGGCGCAATTTTTACAGGTTTATCACTAAAAGTGTAACAACAGGTAGAAGACACACGAATTACACATCTTTTACATATAAGTAGTAGCAGGTATAATATTTTTCCAATTATAACCGCTATGCCAGGTTTCCGCAAGGCAACTCAATATTATGCATTAAAGTTTGCTCAGCCGTTCTGCGGCAAGCGCAAGCGTTTCTTCTTTCTTTGCAAAGCAAAACCGGATGATTTTATCATCCTTCCTATTGTGGTAAAATGCGCTGATGGGAATTGTGGCAACCCCATGCTCTTTGGTGAGCCATTTCGCAAACTCCGTATCAGGCATATCACTGATATTGCCATAACCTACCAGCTGAAAATAACTCCCTGCTGCCGGCCGGTAAACGGTGAACGGAGTATGGCGCAGCAACGAGAGGAAATAGTCGCGTTTCTGCTCCATAAGGGGGCGTACCTGTGTTGCAGTGCCGGAGTTTAGATGCTGAGCCAAAGCATACTGAGCGGGGGCATTAACGGTAAAACTAAGAAACTGGTGTATCCGTCTGAAGGCGTCAGTAAAACCCGGAGGCGCTATGCAATAACCCATCTTCCAGCCGGTATTATTAAAAACCTTACCGAAAGAGAAAAATACAAACGCCTTTGCCCTGAGTTCCGGGTACTGTAGCACCGAATAGTGTCTGCCACCGTCAAACACCAGCTGCTCATACACTTCATCAGATAATATTACAATATTGGTATCCCGGAGTATTTCTGCCAGTGTGTGCCAATCTTCGTGGTTCCAGGCTGCGCCGGTAGGGTTATGTGGCGTATTAACAATAATGGCCTTTGTAGCCGGGGTTATTGCTGCCTTTACCTTATTCCAGTCCACCCTGTAGTCCGGCGCGGTTAACGCGACAGGTACGGCCTTCGCTCCATTCATTTCTATGTTGGGGATATAACTGTCATAAGCAGGCTCCAATAATATAGCTTCATCACCCGGCTGCAGCACAGCCGTAAATGCCGCATAGATGCCATAGGTGGCACCGGGCGTAACCGTTATCTCCTGCTCAGCATCAACACTAAGACCGTAGCGCGCCATTATATCATCAGCTATTGCGGCCCGCAGCATAGGCAAGCCGGCCATGGGGGCATACTGGTTGTACCCATTCCGTGTACCATCGGCAAGAAATTCAGCCAGCTGCGCATCAATGGGGAAATCAGGAAACCCCTGAGACAAGTTGATGGCGTTATGCTGCTGGGCCAGGCCGCTCATAACACTAAAAATATTGGTACCTGTATGGCTGTGTTTTTGAGGAAAAATCATGTATAAAAATAGTATGGTTATCAATTCAGGCTCACCCTAAAACAAAGATACCACCGGGAATGATTCGGTGGTATCCTGATTATATTCTTCTGTAAATATTACCTGATAAGGGTAACCTCACCTTTTTCTATTTTCTCTCTACCTGTTTTGCCATCCTCACAATCATACTTTATTACAAAGTAGTAAACACCCATGTCTTGCGGCACGCCGCCAAATGTACCGTCCCACTCCATCTTGTTGTTGGTTGATTCGAACACTGTCTGGCCCCAGCGATTAAGTATGCGGAACATGTGGAACCTGTGGAAACCATCGAACAACGGCCTGAAGTAATCATTTTTACCATCACCATTAGGCGTGAACGCTAACGGGAAACGAACAGTACAGCAAGACTCAGGAGTAATCAAAACGCTGTCTTCAGCAGAGCAACCAAAGGCATCGGTTACCAATAAGCGAACGTACCCCACAGTTTCTATTTTACCCCATATACCCACTTTGTTGTTGAAGTTAAAGAAATGAGCTGGTGTCCAGCGGTAGCTTACGCCCTGCTCTTCAGTGTAGGCTTTCAGGAATACGCTATCCTCAAGACATATTACACCATTTTGCTCTTTAGAGAAGATGCGTGCGTCAGGCAATGCACGTACTTTAACCGTATCCATTGTCTCTATACCCTTACAACCTTCCTTGGTAAAAGGAGTGATTTTAACAATGTGCAATCCTTTGGTTTGCCAGCTTACAGAGTAAGGCCCGCCGGTATTTGAGTTAGCCGTTATAATGTTACCACCATCAAAATTCCAGATGAAATGATCGGCATTACCGGACCTGGCTGAAAGCGCCAAAGTAATAGTATCACCAAGACAAATGTTCTCTTTAATATAGGCATCAGCGGTTGGCTGGTACACTACGTTCACTTTCAATGTATCACTTGTATAGCACCTGCCGGCGTACGAACTTGCCGTAAGCACTACATACTGCATATACAAAGAATCAAATTTCACTACTATGTCCTGTGAATTTGCGTCACCGGAGATATAGGTTGTTCCGTTTGGCAATACCCAGTTGAAAATACCTGCGGTTAATGAAGGTCCGTTGTAATGCAATGTCAATGTATCGTTCTGGCAAACAAACGATTTTCCTGGAAGGATATTAAATGAAGGCAGATAAAGTATTGTAACCGTTATTGCAGCCCTGTCACTTTCGCAACCATTAACTGTCTGGCTTACATACCAGGTGGTAGCACCAACGGTAGTAGTAGTAGGTACAGGTATTGCGGACAATGCAGAACCACCTGATGCTGTACTATACCATTTAAGATTTGAACCAATAGCGGTAAGCGCAGGAGCGTTCACAAACTGGCAATAGCTAGTATCTTCAACAACCGGAGGATTTGGCTTGGTAATGATAGTTACCGGATCAATAGCCCTGTCACTTACACAACCTAATATAGTCTGTGTTACATAATAAGTATCAATACCCGGAACCGATGTGTTAGGTGTAGGTGCAGTAGATGAACCGGAAGTTGACGGGCCATACCACAACAAACCGGAGCCGGTAGCTGTTAATGGTGAAGGAAGATCATACTGGCAATAAGTAGGAGGAGTTACCCCTGGTGGTGCCGGTTTAGGGTTAATAGTTACCCGAAGTGCTGCACGCGGGCTTTCACAACCATTAACAGTTTGTGTTACGTAGTAGTTAAATGTACCAGCAGTTGCAGTTGAGGGTGTTGGCGCGGTAGTGCTGCCGGTACCACCGGTTGAAGAGGT
>JACMPD010000131.1 GCA_014377675.1 Taibaiella sp. | reverse complement strand
TCTTTAAAATCGAACCCGAACATGGTGGCAGTGCCTGCGGCCATATTCAGCACCGGCTGCTCGGCTGTGTGCATGCCAAAGGGTATGTTGTATTTGCGCACCAGCGCGTTTACCCCGAAAATATGATCGAGGTGGGCATGGGTGTTAATGATGGCCTGTGGTTGCAGTTGTTTTTCTTCAATATAGTCTATGAGCTCTTCCTGCTCTTCGGGGTACAACATGCCGGGGTCTACTATCCAGCATTGGTTTTTTTCGTTGGAGATGAGATATGTGTTCTCTTCAAAGGCGTTAAAGGTAAAAAAAACAACATTTAACATAATCGTTTCGCGGATTTTTAGTAACTTGTACCTGCAAAATTACAATTAAATAATGGGGCATTCCAAAATCGTTGCATTGATGAGCTGAACCACTACTTTACTTTTAGTTTTACCCTATATCATTATGATGAAAATAATCAATTATTATCACCGCCTCGGCTGTTTGCTGCTTGTGGCCTGCCTGTTTACGGGTGTGGTGCAGCAGGCGCGTGGCCAGTCTTATATAGAAACGTTTGGGCAAAGCCGCGTGCAGAAGCGGAAGTTTGACTGGAAATTTTTTGATACCAAGCACTTCAGGGTCTATCATTATGACCGTGCGGGCAGGCAGCTTGGCCGCTATGTGGCTGAGGAAGCGGAAAATAACATAAGCGTAATAGAGCAGAAGATGGGCGGGCAGTTTCCTGAACGTTTTAATATTGTTTTGTATAACTCTTATGATGAGTACATGCAGACCAATATAGGGTTGAAGGATGCGACGCAGATTTCAGAAAACACGATTTCAGGCACATGGAACCTGGTGGGCGATAAGCTGCTGGTGTACCATACGGGCAAGCATACTGACCTTAGGCGGCAGATACAAAGTGGTATGGCACGGGTGGTAATGGAGCGCATGATATTTGGCGAGAGCTTTAAGAAGATGGCCAAGACGGCTCTGCTCATGAACCTGCCGCAGTGGGTGACGGACGGTTTTATAGCCTACCTGGTAGACGGTTGGAACACGGAAGCGAACAGCGAATGGAAGAGACTGCTGGACGCCCGCCCGAAGGTTGGCTTTCATGAGTTTTCAGAGGAGTACCCTGAGATGGCGGGTAAGGCCTTCTGGAAATTTATAGCTGATAACTATGGTACTGAAAAGATGAAAAACCTGCTGGGCGATATGCAGCAGCGTACGAGCCTGAACAAGAGCATGAAGGACAAAAGCAACCTGGGTATAAAGGTGACGAAGGCTTATGACTCCTGCATGGTGTATTTTAAGAAGTGTTATGCGCTTGACTCTTTGCACCAGGAATTGCCGGACAGCACTAAGGGCCTTATTGCCCTGAAGGTGCCCAAGGGAAGCAATGTGATTATCAGGGATATAAAGGTTTCGCCGAGGGGCTCAGAGATAGCGTATACCGCCTGGAAAGACGGACAGTATACGGTTTACCTGCAAAAAACGGCCAAAGACCAGACCCAGACTGTATTGCTGGAAGGTGGTCGTAAAGACCTTACCCAACCTGCCGACCCTGATTACCCGCTTATGGCGTGGTCAGCCGGCGGCAACAAGATGGCGATACTTTACCAGGTAGGGGAGAAGACCCTGCTGAGGGTGTATAATAACCAGAAAACAAGGATTGAAAACTATGTGATACCGCCAAACCGGTTTGACCGGGTGCTGGGCATGTGCTTTATGGAAGATGACGCCAACCTTTTGTTTTCAGCCATTAAAAAAAGCCAGACCGATCTTTATTCTTTCCCTATAAAGAAGAACGCCAAGCTGACCAATATTACTGACGATGCGTGGGATGATATAGAGCCGGTATTTGTGAGTGGTGGTTCGCGGAAGGGTATCCTGTTTTTGTCTAACAGGCCTAAGGCGAATATGGATGTGCCCCTGGCTGTCAACGAGTTGCCTACGGGGCCTATGAACGTGTTTTTTTACAATACTACCACGCAGCGCCGGGAGTTGTTGCAATGCTCTAAAATAACCACAGGCAGAATAACACAACCGATACAGTACGGCCGCGATAACTTCGCTTACCTTTATGATGGTAATGGCATAGAAAACAAATATGCGGTGCTGTTTGCCCGTGATGAAAAGAACATGGATACCGCCTATTCGGTACCGGTTACTAACTATAACACCAGCATTATCAGCCACCAGTATAACGCGGCTGTTGATGAGGTGGCTGATGTAATACAGATTAAGAATAAGTACATGGTCTACTTCCATGGCTTGCAAATGCCTACTGACAGCACCCCGGCTAAAACGCTAGTGCCAACGACACTTTCTATAATTAAAGAAGAAAAACAGGCCCCAAACGCGGCAGGAGTGAATGTGAGGTATGACCACACGGTAACACAGGGCCCGGGCGGCGGCACGGCAATACCTGAAGTGCAGAGCGGTAACGCTTTCCAGAGCGAGTTTTCAGACACCACCGCGGTAAGGCCACGCAGGAAGAAGCACACGAATAACCCTACCACGGCAGCAGAAGCCAGGGCTTCCGGCATAGAAGGTGCAGACAGCTCTACGCTCACGGTGATTAATGACAGTGCCTATCTTAAAATGAAGCCATCGCCATACCGTGTAAGCTTTAAGCCTGATATGTTTAATGTGAGGGTGGACAACAGTATTTTGTTTTCTCAGTACCAGCCTTATGGCAGTACTAACGGGCAGTATCAAAACCCGGGCATCAGTGCGCTCACGACCATAAACATGAATGAGTTGCTTGAAAACTACAAGGTAACAGCGGGTTTCCAGTTGCCGATAGACCTTGCCAGTTCGGCTTACTTCCTGCAGTTCAGGAACAATACCCGCAGGCTTGACTGGAGTGTGCTTGGCCTCCGCACGCAGAAAAAAGATTACCAGTATGTAGTATATACTGACCAGAACGGCAATCCGCTATTTGTGAAAGAGCAGCTATTTAAGAATGTGACCAATATGATACAGGGCGATATCAGTTATCCGCTTGATAAGATCCGCAGCCTGAGATTCAGCACCGCTGTGCGGCAAGACAGGATGATACAGAAGGCGCAGGATACACTCAGCCTTTCTTATGACTTCCCTAACGCTACCCAATACTGGTCGCTGAGCAGGGGCGAATATGTGTTTGATAATACTATAAGCCCTATTTTGAATATAAGAAAGGGCACGCGGTACAAGGTATATGCTGAATATATGTACCAGGCGAATGGCAATAAGCAAAGCTGCTACAATATTGGTTTTGACTTCCGCACTTATCAGAAGATATACAAGAATGCTATTTGGGCCACACGGGTGGCTTATGCGCACTCTGATGGTACCAGCAAGGTGCAATATCAGCTGGGCGGTGTTGATAACTGGGTTGCGCCACAGGTGGCCAAGAACAACAGTGCAGGAGGAGACTATGGCTTTATGGCACTGGCCAGTAGCTTGCGCGGCTATCAGCAGGCAGCAAGAAAGGGCAACAACTATGCTGTGTTTTCAACAGAGGTGCGCCTGCCGGTACTCACCACGTTTTTCAAGCGGCCGATACAGTCAGCTATACTTAAAAACCTGCAGGCTGTAGCGTTTGTTGATGCTGGTTCTGCCTGGAAAGGGTTCCTTCCTTCGGCTGAAAACCTGTCCAATACTTATAATTTCCCCCAGCTGGGTCAGCAACTTTCTAATGTGGCTGTAAGCATAACGGTACCCAACAGTTCGGGCCTTGGCATTGGTTATGGTGGAGGGTTGCGCACTACCATGTTTGGCTACTTTGTACGCTGCGATGCCGCCTGGAACATAGATGGGTTGAAAAAGCCGATTGTTTATTTTGCTATAGGGACTGATTTTTAGGGGGTAGGTAATATATCACCCGTATTGACGCGTTTTATTAACTTTGTGTTTTACCTTTTACCAATGACACTTCCCGCTTTTAAATATACATCACCGGAGACCTACCTGCAAATGGAGGAAAATGCCTTTGAAAGGTATGAGTATATTGGTGGTGAGGTGTATGCTATGGCCGGAGCCACAGAAAAGCATAATATGGTGGTGCTGAATACAGGAGGTGAAATACGTAGTTTTCTAAAGGGGCAGAAGTGTAAGGTATATCCTTCTGATTTCAGGCTTAGTATCTCGCTTTCCGAGACCTATATGTACCCTGACCTTACTATTGTTTGTGGCGAAACGGAACTGAAGGCCGGTTGTTTTGACACCCTTACAAATCCTGCAGTGATAATAGAAGTACTAAGTCCGTCAACTCAGGAACGGGACAGGGTATTGAAATTTTTCTTTTACCGGCAAATTCCGTCATTCAAAGAATATATACTGATTGACACCACCCAGCACAAGGTAGCCACCTTTCTAAAGCAGCCCGATGGAACCTGGGAAGAGTCGATAACCGACGGCCGAAATGCAATACTGCACATTGATACAATTGATATGCAACTGCCCATGGAGGAGATTTATGCGCGGGTAGATGTGGGGTAGGTGTTTGATATGGGGTATACTTAACAGTAAAAATTACATTATTACATGTGTTTATTGAGTAAAATTGGCATTTTAATAGTGGAAGCAAGTATTGATTATGTGAAATTCTAAATTAATCGAATCAGGTTCTATTGTTCGTTGGGCACCTGTGTTTTGGTAGCTATATCGCTAAAAGCGTATTGTACCAGGTTGGCACCCATCTGTAGGGCGGCAAGATGTTTTTCTGGCGGGTCGCGGTGCACATCATAGTCTTCCCAACCGTCGCCGAGGTCGGTTTCAAAGCTGTAAAAGCACACTAAGCGGCCTTTGTATATGAGGCCATAGCCCTTGGGTGGTTTTTTATCGTGCTCGTGTATTTTGGGCAATCCGTTGGCGAAAGTGAATTTCTGATGGTATATGGGGTAGGTAAAAGGCAACTCGGTCAATTCAAGTTCAGGGAACACCATTTTAAGTGCAGGGCGCACGTATGGATCCAGGCCGTAGTTGTCATCAATATGCAGGAAGCCGCCACCTTCCAGGTATTTGCGCAGGTTTTTAGCTTCGGCGTCGCTGAGTGCCCACCGGCCGTGCCCTGTCATGTGTACGAATGGGTAATTGAACAATTCACTACTGCCTACCTCCACCCTTGCTTCCTGGGTGGTGAAGTTGGTATGCAGTTGCTCATTGCAGAAAGTGGCGAGGTTTTTCAGTGAGGTAGGGTTTGCATACCAGTCGCCGCCGCCACTATACATGAGCAGTGCCAGTTTCATGCCTTGCGCACCCGCGGTAGCTGTATATAGTGCGGCTATAAGTATCAATGCAATTTTTCTAATCCTTCCCATCATTAACCATATTGAAGTGCGCGCAAACGGATATAGCCGCGGTTTCGGTACGTAGTCTTTGCGTACCAAGTGAAACCGGTTTGTAGCCATATGACACGCACAAACTTACTTCATCGAAGCGAAAATCTCCCTCGGGTCCTATAAGTATAACAGTTTCCGTTGATGGTTTTAACATTTCATAAAATGCCACTCTGTCTTTGTCTAATATACAGTGAGCAACGAAGCGGTTTTCGATATGGCAATATTTTTTAAGAACGTCAGCCAGTGGCATCAGTCCGGTAAGCTCCGGCAAATAATTCTGCTGTGACTGCAGGAGGGCTGATTCCAGTAGTTTTTCCCAGCGTTCCTGCCTGAAGTGTACTTTTTCTGAGCGTACAGCAACAACCGGTATTATAGAAGTTGCTCCCAGCTCAGTGGCTTTTTCGAGCAGCCATTCATTGCGGCTGTTGTTCTTGGTGAAAGCGACACAGAGGTGCAACAGGTGTTTTTTGCGCGGTGCGAAGGTGACCTCTACCAGTTTCACTTCGCAGCTGTGGCGTTCGGCTACACTTATTATTCCCAAGGCAGTGTTTCCTTTCCCATCAGCTATTTGTAGTTTATCGCCGGTTTCCATTCTTAAAACCTGCCATACGTGTTTTGCCGAGGCATCATCAAGTTCAATGGTTTCGTTCTGTTTAAGTTGTCCGGGGTAGTAAAATCGATGAAAATCGGGCATGGTGCAAATGTAAGTGGTTATTACCTAACGTAATACCATTTGATTGTCAGTTATCATTTTTCTGAGGTTGAGGAGCGCGTACCGCATGCGACCCAATGCTGTGTTGATACTGACCCCTGTAAGTTCAGATATACGCTTGAAACTGAGATCAGCATATATACGTAATACTATTACTTCTCTCTGTTCTTCGGGCAGGCTTTCTATCATTTTCCTTACCGTTTCATGTACCTGGCGTTTTTCTATTCCATCAGATGCCATATCGCCGGCACCAAATAGTATTGAAATATCCTGGCCATCAGGCAGGGTTACCGGTATCTGCTGTTTTGCCTTCCTGAAGTGATCCATACAGAGGTTGTGTCCCACCCTAATTGCCCACGGCAGGAATTTACCCTGTTCTGAATAGCGGCCGCCTTTAATTGTTTTAATTATTTTCAGGAACGTATCCTGGAAGATATCTTCTGCAAGGTACTTATCTTTTACCAGCATATATATCGAAGTATATATCTTGTCTTTATACCTTACAATAAGGGTTTCCAAAGCTTTTTCATTGCCTTGGGAAAATGCTTGCGCCAACTGGCCGTCGGAATACTGGGATAATAGCATAAATCTACTTTTTTAAAGGTGATGGTATAGGCTACCATTAGCTTTGGGGAATTGTTTAAGAGTAGATGTTTATGCTATAGGATAAGTTTTTAAGTTTTGAAATACGATGCAAGTAAGCTAAATTTTTTGTTACGCCCAAAAAATGTTTTAACACATTTTCAGGCAATTTTTAACCTCCTGTATATACTAAGACGTAGTACCGTTGAAAAACGTTAGGTGAAAACACAAAGAAATTTATTTTTAATGGGATCTAACTTTTTACAGTGAGGTCACCCAATCATTAACTATTGGTTTGTAATCGTTGTAATGTGCGGCCAGAGCTGGAAAATTGTACGGGAATTTGCCTGCCGCAGTTAATGCAGGCTGCAGTTGAAAACTTTCTTGTGCCCTGCTCAACATGATACCTTGTTCGTTAAGATTGTGGCCCAGGTATTCCTGTTCGGTCTGGCCGGGTGTGGGTATCAGTATAGCTCTTTTACCGGCGCTTATCAGATCCATTATGGTGGAGTAGCCGCTGCGGCAGATGACCATAGAAGCGTTTCGCAAAGCGTGCTGCAAAGCGGTGCCTGCCAGCCGGTTATGCCAGGTTATATTGGCAGGTACGCCAGCGGGCCGCTGCGCCAGTTCGTTACCTTCTACAAAAATAATTTTCCCTTCGTGTTGCAATGCCTGCCGCCAAAGTATTGCCGACAGCAATGTACGTTGTGGCTCAGGGCCAGAGAGCAGTATAAGCAGGTAGCCGCCATTAGTAGCTTCGGTGTCCGCCGCTTCCATTTGTGAAAGTGGCCCTATATACCTGGTGTTGTCGGGCAAAGTTGCAGGGTGGGAGAGGGTACCTGCTAGGTTAGTTGCCCCCTCAACATCAGGCACCCAAATCTGGTTGAATTTACTAAGCAGGCGAAAATGTATTTTTTGAATGGAACTATCAGCGGCCTTCCCCATGCCTGTGAGCACGTGCAGCTGATGTGTTATTATCACTGAAGGTATATCAGGGTGATATATGCCGTAGCGGTTGTCTGATATGATGCCGTCAGGCTGGAGTGTTTTTACCTGTTGTTGCAACCATTTTTGCTCCCTTGTTATAGCCTTGCATATTGCAGGGACCTGTGCGGCTATTTTTATTTTGTTTAAGTTTCTGCCGGCGGCATAGGTTACGTTGTAGCCATCGAGATTAGTAAAATCAATACCGCTACAGTTACTTTCAATAAAGGACCGCTGCCAGTGGTTTACAGCCGCCGTAACATGGCTTCCGGTGAGCTGTAGATGCCTTATTAGGGGTAAACACCTGGCGGTGTGGCCAAGCCCCCAGTCAAGCGGGGCAAGTAAAATTCGTTTAAGATTTTTTTTAGTCAATAATCCGTATTTTTACAAAAGTAAAAGATATGAGAAAAAAAGCGGCAAGAATAATTATTTACGCATTTTTGGGTTTTGCACTACAGGAGCTTGCCCAGGGATGTGTAAGCAGTAAAAAGTGTGGTTGCGGTTCTGATTTAATGTCAGCCTATAAAAGGGGCAGAAGGCGGTAATTATAAAATATTTTAATGATGTGGCAGGGAAAAGACGCATGGCTTAACTATGTAAAAAATATCATCGCAGCTGATGTGTCATCGGCTATTTTTCTTGCCGGCTATCTGCGCCGCATTAATGTGAACAAAAATTGTACTGCTTCTCTTGAAATCATAGACCTACACCGCTACAGGGTAATTACGAATCGTAAAAAGGTATTTGCGGCTATAAATAAGGGGATCAATAAGCCCTTTGTATTTCTGGTGGGGAGAAATTGATCTGTTATTTATTACATCGAGAATATTATTTATTGGCTTTTTTTTGATTCCGGCCTGTTTAGACGTTAAGTTTTCCGCACTTGAGGCCTGCTGGTGTCAGCGGGCAAGTTTTATTTTAAAAGTTTTGCCGTTTTTCAACTCATTATAGTATTTTAGCAGAATTGTACACATTGTTGAATGGAATATGAAATTAAACATTCCGGTAAGTTTAATTACCTGGAAGAAGGCAACGGCGAACCTTTAGTATTGCTACATGGCCTTTTTGGGGCACTGAGTAATTTTAAAGATCTTGTTGATCATTTTAAAAATACACACAGGGTTATTATACCCCTGCTTCCCCTGTTTGACCTTATACTGCTGGAAACCAGCGTTGCCGGCCTGGCGAGGTTTGTGACCAAGTTTATCGATCATCAAAAACTGGAAAACGTTCATCTCCTGGGCAATTCGCTCGGCGGGCATGTGGGATTGGTATATACATTAAAGCATTCTGAAAAGATCAGGAGCATTACGCTTACGGGCAGCTCAGGGTTGTTTGAAAACGGAATGGGTGAAACCTATCCTAAACGAGGGGATTATGAATATATCAGAAAGAAAACAGAGCTTACATTTTACGACCCCAAGGTAGCTACAAAAGAGCTGGTAGACGAGGTATATGATATAGTAAACACCCGTATGAAGGCGCTGAAGATAATAGCGTTGGCCCGGTCAGCCATTAAGCATAACCTGGGTGATGAACTGAAGGATATAAAAACCCCTGCCTGCCTGATATGGGGCCGCAATGATACTATAACACCGCCGATGGTAGCTGAGGAGTTTAATATGTTGCTTCCTAATTCTGAGTTACATTTCATTGATAAGTGCGGCCACGCCCCCATGATGGAAGTACCTGTTGAATTTAATAAGATACTTGCGTCGTTTCTTCATAAACATAAAATCTGATTTGTAAAACTATTGGCATATTGTGCGCGTATATGAAATAGTGAAAATCTGGCGTACAATTTGTACTACAAGAACAGAAAACAGAGGAAAATGAGCGTTACAAGAATAATTTCACCGGCAGTACCCACCCTTTCATTGTCCGATACAGGAACAAGGGCCCTGGCTCTTATGGAAGAAAATCATCTCTCTCATTTGCCTGTAGTTGAGCATGAACAATACATAGCTTTGCTGCAGGAAACAGAGCTGCTGGACTGGGAGACGCCCGAAAGCCCGCTTTCGGGGGCACCTTTTCTGTCATTTAAACCAGCTGTAATGGCTGGGTCGCATTCTTATGACGCCATTAGGCTGCTCAATCAACTGAACCTATCGGCACTGCCCGTGATAGACGGTGAACAAAAGTACTACGGCACGGTAACGCGGGAAGGTCTGCTCAAATTTATAACGGAGAATGGCAGCCTTAACGGAACCGGAGGGATAATAGTGCTGGAGATGCTGCCGCACAACTACAGCCTGTACCAGATAGCGCGGATTTGCGAGAACGAAGATATTACTATTGTGAATTCCCAAATGTTTACAACATCAATGGGGATGATGGAGGTTACGCTCAAAACAAACCGAACCAATCTTGATGCGCTTGTAGCGTCCTTTGAACGTCATGATTATAAAGTACTTGAAGTATATGGCGACCCTAAGAGCGTAGAGGACATGATGGGTAAGTACAACCTGCTAATGAATTATATAAATATGTAAGCCCGGTAATGATAGCTATTGATAATGTGTTGCTGAGTAATGAACTGGTTGAGGAGCAGTTTGTCTGCGACCTTGACAAGTGCAAGGGTGGTTGTTGTGTAGACGGCGACTGCGGCGCGCCGCTTAGCGCTGATGAGGCTCAGAAATTAGCGGAAATATTTCCGGTCATAAAACCCTACCTCCATGCGCCCTACCTGGCTGAGATAGAACGGCAGGGTACCCACACTATTGACAGCGAATACGGTTTTGTAACGCCATCGGTAAACGGTGGCATCTGCGCCTATGGCTATACTGATGATGGCGGTATAGTAAAATGTGGTATAGAAAAGGCGTGGAAAGATGGCGCTACCGACTTCAGGAAACCGATTTCGTGCCACTTGTTTCCAATCAGGATAACGTCTCATCCGGAGTATGAGATGGTTAATTATGAGCCAAGGAAAGACCTGTGTAAGGCTGCCTGTAAGCTGGGGAAAAAGCTGAAAGTGCCTGTATATAAGTTTCTAAAAGAAGCCATAGTACGCAAATATGGTGATGAGTTTTATGAAGCTCTTGACGCTACTGCAATAGAAATAAAAAAGAACGGCTGGCGGTAGTCAAATTTCCTCATTAATCATTTGGCAGGCCAGAGTGTCACTGCTACATTTGCCGAGTAATACCTGTTTATGCGTTTATTTAAATTTGGCGGTGCGTCCATTGCCACACCTGAAAGAGCCCTGGCCCTGTTACCGATACTGGCAACGGAAAATGAACCTGTTGTGGTGGTGGTTTCCGCTATGGGCAAAACGACCAATGCTCTTGAAGTAATAGTTAACACGGCTTGTGGGGGGAATTTTACCGAAGCCGCAGAGCTTGCCGCAGCACTACAGGAGCAACATCTGCTTTATGCCAGTACACTGCTCAGTGAAGAAATATACGTGGAGACCGCAGCGTTACTTTCTGGCTATTTCAATGAACTACAGCGGGCGGTTGCCGCTGTTGATGCTGCCCGATATGACTGGTCTTATGATCAGGTAGTGTGCCTGGGCGAGGTGTTTTCCACAATAATTATATCCATGTTGCTCCGCGAACGCCATTTGCCTTACCTGTGGATAGATGCCCGGACTTTTATAAGCACCGACAATACCTACCGGGATGCTGTAGTAGACTGGAACCGCAGCCGGCAACAGGTGCAGGCGGTGGCGGGGCGCAGACTGAAGCAGGGGAAAAGTGTTATTACCCAGGGGTTTATTGGGGCAGCTCAGGACGGTTCTTCAGTAACATTGGGTCGTGAGGGTTCAGACTATACAGCAGCCATACTGGCAGCTATGCTGGGACTTGAAAGCGTAACGATTTGGAAAGATGTGGAAGGCTTGCAGAATGCAGATCCCAAGTTATTTAACAACACGGTAAAAATAGAGGCGATCACTTATAACGAAGTGATAGAGATGGCGTTTTACGGTGCGCAGATCATACACCCAAAGACCATAAAGCCTTTACAGAACAACAATATACCATTGTATGTAAAATGTTTCCTTGACCCCTCACTGCCGGGAACCGTGATAAAGGCGGAAGCTGATGACGCGCATTACCCACCGCTTATAGTGCTGAAGGAGAACCAGGTATTGCTACAGGTAACCACACGTGATTTTTCCTTTATTACGGAAGATAACCTAAGCGCGCTGTATGCGATATTTCATGAACGAAAAATAAAAATAAATCTTATACAAAATGCAGCTATCAGTTTTGTGGCTTGTATTGATAACCGGGCTGATAAAATAAGAGAATTGACAAACGTGCTTGCCCAAAACTATAAAGTATTGCACAATGAGGGCCTGCAATTGCTGACTATACGCCACCACACCCCGCAGATAGTAGAAGAACTTACAACCGGCAAGCAGGTACTGCTAAAGCAAGAAACCCGCAAGACGATACAGGTAATAATGAAACGCCGTGATTAAGGGAGGTCAATATTAACCTGTTTGTGCGTTGAGGTGCTTTCCGGGAACGTTTTTTCAAAGAAAGGGCCGCGCTCTGCGAGCTGATATTTAACCCATACCTCTTTTCTGCCGCCTTGTTTCTTATCAGTAAATGCTTTGGGTGAGTAGGCTTTTTTCAGTATGCCGTTTGCAATTGATTTCCTGAGTATGAGTGTTACATCGGTATCAAAAGGGCCGTTTTTGCCCATTTCACGAAAGCGCGCGTCGCAGATAATTAATTTAGCTACAGGCAACACCGGTGCTTCTACAACCTCAACCTGCTCAGAGATTGCCATCGTTTCCACAACTTCAATTTGCTCAATAACCTCAACCTGTTCTGCTGTTTCTTCCAGTTCGTGCGCTATTACGGGTTCAAGCACTTCCACTTGTTCTTCTATTGTGTTCATAATGAGGGATTGAAATATTGCTTTTGCATTCAACTTTACCCGCGGTTTAGTAAAATGAAAGCGGGGCAGCTAAGCAATTACATTTTCACCGGAATTTCAACGAAGGTACAAAAAATATTAATGCAATTTTAATAAAAATAACAAAGAGCAGCGCAGTAGTGAGGCGGTGACGTAGTGATTAATATTTCAATACTGATTCCTGCTCAATGCCAGGTTACACTAATGCGTCATTATTTGTATCTGTCGGAACAGCTGCCGGCCCGTTCCGCGGACGTTTATCATATAGGTGCCCTCTAGCTAATGCTGCCGTATTGCTACAGGCATACCTTGTTATTTGCTGGTTTAGCACCATTTCACCGTTGAGGTTGGTGATGGTAATGCTGGCTGTGCAGGATAATACCGCAGGCACCAAAATTTTCCCAGGTAGATATAGTGTAGGAATCATTTATATATGATGAGTGAGTAATTTTTAAATAGTAAAACCGTAGGTGAGCTGAAACAGTAGCTGCGTTCGTCTTCGGCAGAAAAGTGTATTTTTGAAAAGGGATTGCGAAAACGACTATTGTACCTTTTAACTTTTTCGTATTTTAATTTTTTATAACTTGCGGATCATTCAGATGAAGTCACTTTCCGGAAAAAAAATAGTGCTTGCCGTTACCGGCAGCATAGCGGCTTATAAAACACCGCAACTTGTTCGCTTGCTGGTAAAAGCAGGTGCTGATGTTAAGGTACTCATGACAGCGGCGGCTGCCGGATTTGTAACACCGCTTTCACTTTCCACCGTCTCTAAAAACGCAGTCCTTGCCGATGTGAGCGATGGTGCCACCTGGAACAACCACGTGGAACTGGGTTTGTGGGCTGATGCCATGATTGTTGCTCCGTGCAGCGCCAATTCACTGGCAAAACTCGCTAATGGCATTTGTGACAACTTGGTTTGTGCCGTGTATCTTTCTGCACGTTGCCCAGTATTCATAGCCCCGGCTATGGACGAGGACATGTGGCTGCACCCGGCTACAAAGTGGAATATGATAAAGGTAAGGCAATATGGCAATCATATAATACCCGTTGGTAATGGTGAACTGGCCAGTGGGCTGACCGGTGAAGGCCGTATGGCAGAGCCTGAAGCTATAACCGCGCACGTTGCCGCATTCTTTACTGAAAATAAGCAGATGACCGGCCTGAGAGCGCTTGTAACTGCCGGCCCCACTTTTGAGCGTATAGATCCTGTACGCTTTATTGGTAATTTTTCAACGGGTAAAATGGGTATTGCTGTGGCCGAGGCGCTGGCGGCACGGGGTGCGCAGGTAACACTGATACTTGGCCCAACCAGTGAACGCCCGCAAAGTAATGCAGTGAAAACTATATTGGTAGAAAGTGCCGCAGACCTGTACCGGGAATGCGCAGCGGTTTTCCCAATAGCAGATATAGCTGTAATGGCGGCGGCGGTGGCTGACTACCGGCCGCAACTAAAAGCAGATGAAAAGATAAAGAAAGATAGAGCGGATATGCAACTGGCTCTAGTGAAAACAACAGACACACTGGCGGCACTCGGCAAAATAAAAAGGGCCGGGCAAACGTTAATAGGTTTTGCGCTGGAAACAAATAATGAGCTGGACAACGCGGCAGATAAGCTGGAGCGTAAGAACGCGGATATGATAGTGCTGAATTCGCTAAGAGATGCGGGCGCAGGATTTGGGTACGACACCAACAAAATAACACTGGTGCTGAAAAACGGAGGCCCTGTTGCCCTGCCGCTGCAAAGCAAGAAAGATGCGGCGGAAGCCATTGTGGATCAAATTTTAAAACTGAGGTATGTTGAAGAAGCTGTTTAATATAGTATGCCTGCTGCTGTTTGGGTTAGGTGTGAACGCACAGGAGCTGAACTGCAAGGTGACCATAACGCATGATAAAATTACAGGGGTGGATAATGAAGTTTTCCTTTCCATGCAGCGGGCGGTTATTGAATTTATGAATGCGCGTAAATGGACCACAGATGACTTCACGACGAGTGAAAAAATCGATTGTAACATATTCATCAATCTTACCGGCAACAAGGCGGGAGGCGATATTGACGCCTATAACGCCACTATAAGCATGCAGGCATCAAGGCCGGTTTATAATTCGGGCTACATAACCGCCCTGGTTAACTATGTTGACCGGGACGTGATATTTAAATACAACCAGTTTAACCCGCTTTCTTTTGATGACAACCGGGTGAGCGGGGCGGAGCCACTAATGTCAAACCTTACTGCCATACTTGCGTACTACGCATATATTATTGTAGCGCTTGACTATGATAGTTTCAGCCCTGATGGCGGTAACAACTACCTTAAGAAGGCGCAGAATATAGTGAATAATGCGCCCGAGCAAAACAAAACGATAAGTGGCTGGAAAGCAGTAGAGGGTACCCGCAACCGATACTGGCTTGTTGATCAGTTACTTAATCCGCGTTTTCATGATATGCGCGGGGTATGGTATACCATGCACCGGGAAGGATTGGACAGTATGTATACGAAACCTATTGACAGCAGGAACCGCATACTGGGCGGGCTGAAAAAACTATCTCAACTGAATAAGGAAAACCCAAGTTCTATGTTGCTGCAGTTCTTTTTCGCTGCCAAGAGTGAGGAGTTCATTCATTTGGTAGCCCAGGTACCCAAGCCGGAGCGCGCCCCTTATATCACCTACCTTATATCAATGGATGTGCCCAATGCAGCCAAGTACACAGCGCTAAGATGACGATAAAAAATTATGTTACAGTATTAATTCTGGTGTTTCCTTTGGCCGCGTGCAGGCAGCGCACAGGCCGCCTGCCCATGCAGCAGATGGAAGACGTGCTATATGATATAAATATGGCGGAGTCTTACAGTACAATGGCAAGAGATAACAACCATGCGGGCGGGGTGAAAAATCCTGATTCACTGGCCATATATTATAGGGATATTTTGGCGCACCATAATATACCAGCACAAAGTTTTAAAGAGAGCATGAGTTGGTACAAAGCTAACCCAGACAGCCTTAATGTAATGTATGCTAACATAATGACCAGAAATGAAAAGATACTCAGCGATGAAACCGCCAAATTGAAACCCTGATTTCGTGAATGTTTGTCTGCATTTTGCTGCAAGTATTCCCCATTTTGTCCTGGCATGATTTTTATATTGTATACTTAGGCTAATAGGTAAGTGGACTATGCCATTTTTTCGGGGCAATATTGCCCCGATTTTCAAGTGTACTTAATATCCATCATTAATATGATACTTATTGTTGATGATAAAGCAGAAAATTTATTTTCACTAAGGCGAACACTTGAGATAAACGGTTTTGAGGTGGATTCCGCCGATTCAGGCGAGGCGGCTCTGAAGAAAATTTTAAATTCGACTTATTCCCTTATCATACTTGACGTGCAAATGCCGGGGATGGATGGTTTTGAGGTGGCTGAAGCAATTTCGGGGTACAGCAAGGCTAAAGATATCCCCATCATTTTTCTTTCCGCTGTAAACACTGATAAGAAATTTATTACTAAAGGATACACTTCAGGTGGCGTTGACTATGTTACAAAGCCTGTAGACCCTGACATCTTCCTGCTGAAGGTAAAAACCCTGAACCGGCTTTATGAGCAAAACCGCGAGCTTGGCAAGATACAAATGGCGTTGCTTGAAGAAGTGGAAGTGCGTAAAAAAGCGGAAGAGGGGCTTAATAAAAGTGTAAACGAACTGAGGTCAATACTGGAGGCAATGCCGCAGGTAGCCTTTACCATAAAACCCAATGGAGAGATTGAATACGTAAATCAGCAATGGTTTATTTATTCGCGTGAAGCCAATGTCATGCCTGAGGTTACCCCGGGCGATGAAGGCACTTGGGATCGGATGCGGGAAGCCATGGCTGCTCAACGCTCTTTTTTGGCCGAGGTAAGGATGCGGAACCTGCTTTCAGGTCAGTTTCGTTGCCACCTGCTGAAACTGATACCAGTATGGCAGGGCGATGAAGTGGCAAAATGGGTAGGTTCATTCACCGATATCCAGGAGCAAAAGGCGGCCAACGAAATATTGGAGGCCAAAGTGAAGGAGCGCACCATAGAATTGCTCACAAAAAATAAAGAACTGGAGAGCAGCAATCATGAACTGCAGCAATTCGCCTCCGTTGCATCTCATGATCTAAAGGAACCACTAAGGAAAATTCAGGTATTCAGCTCTATTATAAAGGATAAACTGATTGCCAAAGTGCCTGAGGCCCGGGATAAAATGGACCGCATAATAGAGGCGTCACAGAGAATGAGTGTTTTGATAAACGATTTGCTCGACTATTCCCGGTTATCAGTGAGGTCGTTGTTCCGGCCCACCGACCTTAACAAACTGGTGAATGAGATAGTTGAGGATTTGGAGTTCACCATATCAGAGAAGCAGGCGGTTGTTACTATTTCAGATATGCCTGTTATTGACGCAATACCGGGCCAGTTAAGGCAGGTATTCCAAAACCTGGTGACCAACTCGCTTAAATTCGCACGGAAAGATGTTGTTCCGGTCATTCATATTTTTGCGGAGGTGGTAAGTATTGACGGGGAGGACTATTGCCGGGTTACCGTAAAGGATAACGGGATTGGGTTTGACGAAAAATACCTGGAGAAGATATTTACTATGTTCCAAAGGCTTAATTCCGCAGAAGCATATGAAGGAACCGGGATAGGGCTGGCGATTGTGAAGAAAATAATGGAGAAGCATAATGGCTACATTACCGCGGAAAGCCACGAGGATGAGGGCGCGGCGTTTATAATGACCTTACCCCTGCACCAGGTTGAAAATATGGAACAGGCCTTTACTGAAATGTAATTTTTACCAGGAATATGAGCCAAGCATCAACTAATTCTACTATTATCCGGCAACTACAGATAGTATTTGGTATATCAATAATAATTTTGTTAATAAGTTCATATGGTTCTTTTCATATGAATAGGAAGCTGATAGACGCTTCGCGCTTGGTGAACCATACCAATGAGGTGATTATCAATGCGGAAAATCTTTTGTCAAAAGTTAAAGACGCGGAAACCGGCCAGCGCGGGTTTATAATCACTAACGACTCAGTGTTTCTTGTTCCATATAACGGTGCGGAAGCGGCGACAATGGCGACCTGGAATAAGCTGAAGGAAATTACAGTTGATAATCCGCTGCAGCAGCGGAACCTGGATGACGCGATAGTAACGATTAAAGGGAGATTTAAGCAGATGGCATATGTACTGTCGCTAACAAAGAGTATCAGCGGTCGGCAGCGCACCTCTCTGTACATGGGCAGGCATGAGGAAGTGCTGAAAGGTAAGCGCATAATGGATCAGCTGCGCGAGACAGTAAAGGCTATTGAAGATGAGGAACGGCAGCTGCTGAAAAAGCGTACGGATGAACAGGAAACCTATAACAGGTCCACGTCCGTAATGATCATTGTGGCAGCAATCATATCTATTCTTATTTCTATAATGGCATATTTCAGGATAAAAAATGAACTGACCGCACGTGTAAAAAAACAACTCGAAGACGAACAAAAATATTTAGAAACGGCCCGCCGTATTAACGCAATGGAAGATGTGACCCGCAATATAGCCGAAGGCAACTACACGGTGCGGAGCGTTGATGACGCGAAAGATGAACTGGGGCGTATATCAGCTGCATTGAACGAAATGGCGATTTCGCTGGAAGGTAATTTTGCCGAATTTGAAAGGCGGGACTGGTTGCAAACGGGTGTCGTGAACCTGGGTAACTCGATAAGGGGCGAGCGGCTGGTACCTAATATATCAGATAAGATAATAAAGAGCTTGGCTACCTATTTTAAGGCGCCGGTTGGGACATTATATATTGCTGATAAGCACCTCAATCTTACTTTAAAAGGCAGATATGCCGCCGTGAACGCGCCGGAACTGATAATGGCCGGTAAGGGTCTTGTAGGGCAGGCAGTGCAAAGCAGGGAAATATTTATATCTGATTCGCTGCCGGCTGATTATATTCAGATCACTTCATCAATAGGCAGCTCCACGGCTAACTATACTATAATCTTACCGTTTATGCATGGCGATGTGGTAGTTGGTGTGCTGGAACTCGGTATGCTGACGAAGCCAACGGAGGCGCAGGTATTCTTCCTAAAATCTAATGCTGAGGCGATAGCCATCAGCATTGATTCTGTTATTAATTACGAAAAAATGCAGGAATTGTTGGAAGAGACCCGGGCACAGTCAGAAGAGTTGCAAATGCAACACAACGAACTGGAAAGCATAAATGCGGAACTGGAAATACAAACTGAAAAACTTCAGGCCTCAGAGGAGGAACTGAGAGTGCAGCAGGAAGAACTGCAACAGGCCAACAGGGAACTGGAAGAACGCTCTCAGCTACTGGAAGAAAAGAACCAGCAGATATATGAAAGAAATGTAGAAGTGCAGCGTAAGGCAGAAGAGTTAGCGGTGAGTACGAAATACAAATCTGAATTTCTGGCTAACATGTCACATGAACTCAGAACGCCACTTAATTCAATATTGCTGCTGAGCCGGTTGCTTTCAGAAAACGGTGAGGACAACCTGAGCGAGGATCAGGTGGAGTTCGCAAGGGTAATACAAAGTTCAGGTAACGCGTTGCTGACATTAATAGACGAAATACTTGACCTTTCCAAGATAGAAGCCGGGAAGATGAACTTAGAGTATGACAAGGTTTCTGTAGCGGAAATAGAGAATGATATAAGGTCGCTTTTTGAGCCGTTGACGAAGGAAAAGAAATTGCAATTTGGAATAACGGTGGAAAGTTCGGTGCCTGAATTTATAGAGACCGATAAAATGCGTTTAGAGCAGATTTTAAAAAACCTGCTGTCCAACGCACTTAAATTTACAAAAACAGGCTCTATAAATCTTCATATCAGCAGAGATTTTAGGAATGCCGATAACGTTGTTTTCTCTGTATCGGATACGGGCATTGGCATTGCGGAAGATAAACAATTACTAATATTTGAGGCGTTTCAGCAGGCAGATGGGTCAACAAGGAGAAAGTATGGCGGTACCGGTCTCGGACTTTCTATAAGCAAGGAGCTGACCAAATTGCTTGGCGGGATCCTGAGTTTAACCAGTGTTGTGGATAAGGGCAGCACCTTCGCCATTTCAGTACCGCTGACTGAGGCTTCTATTGTACGCAAGGTAGGCGGGACTCCGGAAGTATTACCCGATATTAAATTTAAAACGGCCAGGGATCAAAAGGAAGACGACCACGGCAATATTTATGATGAGTATATTGTAATGAATATACCGGAAAGTATCCCTGACGACAGGGCAGGCATTACAAATAAAGACAAGGTAATACTGATAGTAGAAGATGATACGAACTTTGCGAAGTCACTTCTTGACTTTACCCGAAAGAAGGGCTACAAGGCTATAGTATGCGTGCGTGGCGATGAGGCGCTTGCATTAGCAGGTAAGTACTTGCCTGTCGGCATATTATTAGATATTCAGCTGCCGGTAAAAAGCGGCTGGCAGGTAATGGAAGAGCTGAAGGGCAACGCTAAAACAAAACACATCCCGGTGCATATCATGTCTTCGCACTCTGTGAAGAAGGAAAGTATGTTGAAAGGAGCCATAAACTTCATCAACAAGCCGGTAGCCTTTGAACAGATGCACGATATTTTCGGCAAGTTGGAATATGTGGTCAACAGGGATTCGAAGAAAGTGCTGATTGTGGAGGAGAACCCGAAGCACGCGAAAGCGCTGGCTTACTTTTTAGAGACATTTGATATTAAGGCGCATATAAAGACAACAGTATCAGAAAGTGTGGAAGCGCTGACCAATGAAGTAGACTGTGTGATACTGGACATGTGCATACCCAACAACAGTTCTTATGAAATACTGGACCAGGTGAAAAAGACACCAGGGCTTGAAAACCTGCCCATAATAGTGTTTACCGGCAAAAGTCTTTCGATGGCGGAAGAGCAGCGGATAAAAAAGTACGCTGATTCTATAGTGGTTAAAACGGCACACTCTTACCAGCGGATACTTGATGAGGTATCGTTGTTCCTGCACCTGGTAGAAGAAGCCAAAGTGCCCGGAGCGAAAGACAGCCGTAAAAAGATTGGCGTGCTCAGTGATATACTCAAGGAAAAAACGGTTCTGATCGTTGATGATGACGTGCGCAATATATTCTCACTCACCAAGGCATTGGAAACAGTAAATATGCAGATTATAGCCGCTATTGACGGTAAAGAGGCAATGGAAAAGCTACAGCAGAACCCTAAAATAGATATTGTGTTGCTGGATATGATGATGCCGCAGATGGATGGCTACGAGACAGCACGGCGCATAAGGCAGCAGCCGGAATGGAAACGCCTGCCTGTAATTGCGGTCACAGCCAAAGCCATGAGCGGGGACAGGGAGAAATGCATACAAGCCGGGGCATCGGACTATATTACAAAGCCTGTTGATGTGGATCAGTTACTTTCGCTGCTGAGGGTATGGCTATATGAAAAAAGTTTAAACACAAACAGCTCTGAGTATAATGCAGCATAAAATATTGATCATAGATGATGACCCGCGGAATATATTCGCCTTGTCGGCAACGCTTAAAGCAAAGGGTTACGCCTGCCTGACGGCCAACAGCGCACAGCAGGGAATCGCTTTTCTTGCACAGTCGGCTGAAATAAGTATGGTACTTATAGATATGATGATGCCGGATATGGATGGCTACGAAGCGATACCCAAAATAAAAGCCGGTTATCGCCTGCCCGTAGTTGCCGTTACCGCGCAGGCCATGGTTGGGGACAGGGAGAAATGCCTGGAAGCGGGAGCCGATGATTATATATCTAAACCCATCGATGTGGACAAGCTGATAAGTGTGATTCACACCCATTTAAAATAAACCCATGGAAATTAGCGTTGATGAACAGGATCTAAAACTATTACTTAATGATCTCATTGAGCTTTATGGCTATGACTTTACTGATTATTCCAAAGCTTCCCTGGTCAGGCGCATTAAGCGGCTGCTGACACTTGATCACTTCCCTAGCTTTGCGGAGTTGCGGTACAGGTTAAAGACTGACCCTGATTATCTTAACCGCTTTGTTGAGGAAATAACGGTGAATGTAACAGAGATGTTCCGCGACCCGGATTTTTACGTGGCGCTGCGGCAGCAGGTATTGCCAGCCATAGGGTCAAAGCCTTTTATCAGAATATGGCATGCGGGTTGCAGTACAGGCGAAGAAGTGTACTCCATGGCCATATTGCTGCACGAAGCCGGGCTGCTGCATAAGTCATTACTTTACGCTACTGACCTGAACCCGAACGTGGTGGAGCGGGCAAGGCAGGGTATTTTTCCGCTGGCCCAAATGAAAGATTATTCTGAAAACTACATAGCGGCAGGCGGTAAGTCTGACTTTTCGAGTTATTATACGGCACAATACAACAGGGTGATTTTCAATGAGCAATTGCGAACCAAGATGATATTCGCCACCCACAACCTGGTTTCAGACAGCTCATTCAATGAATTTCAGCTGATATTGTGCCGGAATGTGCTCATTTATTTTGACAAAGAGTTGCAAAACAAGGTATTTCACTTGTTCGATACCAGCCTGGATCGGCTGGCCTATATTGCACTGGGGTCAAAGGAAACGTTGAAGTTCTCTGGTTTGCACGGCACCTATAAACAGTTAGGATCAAATAAAATATGGAGAAAGGAAAAGTAAATATCAAAAAGTTGATTGTAATAGGTGGTTCAGCTGGCAGTCTTGAAGTATTGCTGCGAGTATTGCCGGGGCTGAAAGTCCCTTTTCCGTACCCGGTTGTAATTGTGCTGCACAGGAAGCAATCAAATGACAACCTGCTTACTGAACTTCTTTCATTGAAAACGAAAATTAAGGTTAAAGAAATAGAGGACAAAGACGCGCTTGTAAATGGAATTATATATTTAGCGCCCGGCAATTACCACATTCTTTTTGAAGAGGACTATACGTTTTCGTTAGACGATTCTGAAAGAGTTAACTATAGCCGGCCAAGTATTGATGTCGCGTTCCAGTCGGCGGCTGATGTGTTCGGTGGGGCACTCACCTGCATATTACTTTCCGGTGCAAATGCAGATGGGGCCGATGGTTTTTTATATGTAAAAGAAAGAGGCGGTGAAACCATAGTGCAGGCACCGGAGACGGCAGAGGTGGCCTACATGCCCGAGCAGGTAATAGCCAATAAAAGTGCTGACAAAATATGTGATATTGATGGGATTGCAAATTGGTTGAATAGAATGTAGCATCTATTTATATTTGTTGTTTTGTTGCCGGTGTACCTGAGTTTTTGGGAGTCAGGGATAAGTTTCGCGCATTTTTCTTATTTTACCGCCATGACTAATGACCAGGTAGCAGACAAGTTTTCTCTTCTGTCAAAACTGATGGATATACATGGGGAAAACAGCTTTAAATCAAAAACATACAGCATAAACGCTTATAATATTGAAAAACTGCCCCGTGAAATAACAGAGATGACCACTACCGAACTTTTCGGCATGAAAGGCATAGGGGGCAGTACAGGTAAGAAGATACAGCAGATATTAGCCACCGGGCGGTTAGACGCCCTCGATGAGATACTGGAGCGAACCCCGCCTGGTATACTGGATATGCTTGCAATAAAGGGGCTTGGCCCCAAGAAGCTCGCGGTTGTTTGGAAGGAACTTGGCATAGAGTCAGTGGGAGAATTGGAATATGCATGTAATGAAAACAGGCTGGTGGCTCTTAAAGGGTTTGGCGCTAAAACGCAGCAGGGTATACTGGATAATATTCAGGAAATAAAGAAGAACGAAGGATTTTACCTGTGGGCTGACGCTGAAAAGCTGGCCACTGTCATCATTAATAATTTGGAAGACAAATTTCCTGCGGCCCTGTTTAGCGTAACCGGAGCCTTCCGCCGGCAGTTGGAAACAATAGCGCAGCTGGATTTTATTACCAATATACCTGTTGCGGACGTTTCCGGGCATTTTGCGTCAATGGAAGAAGCCGTAGTAAGAGCTGAGGGTGATGATACTATAAATATTAACTTACCGGGTTTCCCGGTAATAATGGTCCATTGTACGGATACTGACAGTTATTACAACCGGTTATTCGCAACTACAGCGACTGAAGATTTTATAGCGGCATTCAGGGTTGCCTATACTATGCCAGCCAACGCCGCGTCAGAAAAGGAGATATTTGCCGTTAATAAATTGCAGTTTATAGAACCCGCTATGCGTGAGAGCGCTGCGGTATTGACAAGATCGGCTGCCGGCACCTTGCCCACACTCATCCAGAAAGCGGACATAAAGGGAATTATTCACAGCCACAGCAAGTGGAGCGATGGCCTGAATACTATTGAACAAATGGCGTTAGCCGCCAAAGAGCAGGGCTATGAATACCTGGTAATGAGTGACCACTCACAGGCGGCCTACTATGCCAATGGCCTGAAGCCGGAACAGATAGCAGCACAACATATTGAAATAGATGCGCTGAATGTAAAACTCGCGCCCTTCAAAATATTTAAGAGTATAGAAGCCGATATACTTAACGATGGAGCGCTTGATTACGGCCCTGAAATACTAAGTACATTTGACCTTGTAATAGCTTCGGTGCACAGCAACCTGAAAATGAGCCAGGAAAAGGCGATGGCAAGGGTTATGGCGGCTATCGCCAACCCATTTACCACAATACTTGGTCACCCTACGGGCCGCCTGCTGCTGTCCCGCAAAGGATACCCGCTTGACTATAAAACCATTATTGACGCATGTGCCGCGCATAATGTAGTGATAGAAATAAATGCCCATCCGCGCAGGCTTGACCTTGACTGGCGTTGGATAGAATATGCCATGGAGAAAGGCGTGTTGCTGTCCATTGACCCTGATGCTCATAGTATTAATGGATTTGGTGATGTGTATTTTGGAGTGATGAGTGCACAGAAAGGCGGCCTTACCGCAGCCAGTAACCTCAGCAGTTTTTCACTGGCAGGCTTTGAAGCGTTTTTGAAAGAAAGTAACAGCAGAAGAATAATATGAAATGATGTTGAAAATGAAATATTTGGTAATTAATTTTGTGCTGTTGTATTACGTTTGTATCGGTTTGTAAAAATGCGTATGGGAAGGTATTTTCTATGGTTGGTAAGCCTGGTTGTTGTCATTGTCTCAGGCACAGGCAGGCGAGCTATGGCGAATACTCCGCAATCTGACAGCCTGTTGAAGGTAATTAATAATTACAAGACGCATGATACAACGCTTGTCAACTACTATGTGGCTTTATCCCGCCTCTACCAGCAGATAAACCAGGATTCAATGTATTTCTTTGCGCGCAACGGATTAGATATAGCAACGGAAATAAAGTTTGAAAAGGGCAGGGCATTAAGTCTGCAGCTGATGGGTACTGCATCATTCGGGCAATACGCTTATGACGATGCGCTGAAAAGCTATCATAACGGTACTCCGCTGTTTGACGCGATAAAGGATTATGACGGGCTGGTAAAGAATTATATTTATATAGCGAAAATTAAATACCGGCTTGTTAAATTAGACACAGCCGCTCTCTATTTTAAAAAGGCGATTGCGGTCTGCGAATCAACCGGCTTTACAGGCCGGCTGGCGGTGGCCTGTAATAACCTTGGGGTCCTTTACAGTGATATGGGAAACTATCCGGAAGCACTGAAATATTTACTAAAAGGACTAACCAAATTTGAGGAGGAGAAAAATAATGAAGGCGTTGCCGAGTGCCTCAGCAAAATAGCGGGTATTTATGCTTCGTTAGACAACGTGCCGAAAACACTTGAGTATATAAACCTTTATCTGAAAGTGGATCAGAGCGGCGCCAATATTGAGCACGTGGTCAATAACCACGTAAGTATTGGTAACGCGTATACACAGATTAAAGATTATAAAAACGCCATTGTTTATTTTTCTAAGGGGGCTGTTATTGCAGACTCCACCAACAGTAACCTTCCCTACTGGAAAAGCGTATGCCTGCTGGATATGGCCGAAGCATACAGAGTTATGGGCGATTTTGAAAACGCCCTTGTCAATTACGCTAAAGCGCTTAAAGATTCAGCACAGATTTCTGATGTTTCGCTAATGGCTTCTATGCGAAGCGGCATTGGCACTATACTGGTAAAAAAGGGACAGGTGAAAGCTGGTATCAGTCATTTGTTGGCGGCATACAATATAAAAAAAGATAACAATATGAAAGTCGAGCTTTTGTTGGTATCGGCTGAGCTTTCGAATGCTTATGAAATGACAGGAGATTATAAAAAATCTGTGCAGTTTTACAAGATATCTAACGCGTGGAAAGACAGCATGCATAACGAAGCAAGTGAAAAAAAAATACAGCAATTGCAGTTTGATTACGAACTGGGGAAAAAGCAAAGCCAGATTGAGCTGCTGAATAAAAATGAGTTGGTGGAGCAGAGCCGCAGAGACCGCAGGATAGCGGTAATGTGGGCTTTGATATCTGTGCTTGTATCGTTCGGTATTATAATTATACTCCTCAACCGCAGCAGGGAGAAAGAAATACGCAACAGAGAACTTGTGTACCGGCAGAAAGAAGAGTTGCAGCTACAGGCGGCGCGGCTTGAAGAGCTCAATCACTTTAAGGATAAAACATTCTCGGTGCTTTCTCATGACCTCAGGGGGCCGCTGGCAACTTTTACCACCACTATGATGTTGCTTGACGAAAACATTATATCGCACGATGAATTTACTGAATTGAAACCTGTGGTGGATAAGCAATTGAATTCCCTTAATATATTGCTCGATAACCTGCTGAAATGGTCAAAAAGCTATATAATGGGTGAGATAGCCACGCGGCCGGTTCCGGTTACACTTCGTAGCGTTGCTGAAGCCAACATAAGCCTGGTGCAAGATGCAGCTGAAACAAAGAAGATTACAATTCATAATAACATACCGGCAGGTATTACTGCCTATGTTGATGAGGGGCAGGTGGACATTGTGATTCGTAACCTGATAAGTAATGCACTGAAGTTTACTAGAGAGGGCGGCAATGTAATACTAAACGCGGTGGAAACAGGCGGCAAAGTCTGCCTTTCGGTAGCGGACGATGGGGTGGGAATGACAGATGCACAATTGAAGAAACTATTTACTACCACACCTGATAATACCACTTATGGCACAAAGGGAGAAAAGGGTATTGGCCTGGGTTTGCTTCTTTGCCACGAGTTTATAAAAGCCAATAGTGGAACCATTACCGCTGAAAGCGAGGTGGGAAAAGGTACGACTTTTTATGTTATTGTGCCAAAGTCTAATGTATAGCATTGTTTACAGCCATGTGTATATTGTTATACTATTATTAAATGCATAAAACGCTAACGACTTATAGTTGGTATCAACTATTTTAGGCTTCGGAAGTAGAACGCATATTAAAAAGCTGACTTTCTATATGGCATACAGCGAAAGCAATTATTTTAATATAAAAGTCATCTTGTTTGTATTAACACTGACTTTCTTACCGGTGTATTCACATGCCCTAAAGGCGGATAGCCTTAAAGCCATTTTAGTGGAGTACTATCATAACGACACCACCCGGGTTAATTTATTATCGCAAATAGCTACAGCCTATAAAGATGTTAATAACGATTCAATGCGTGTGGCGGCGCTAAAGGGTCTTGAACTAGCGCGGAAAATTAATTTTGAGAAAGGGAAGGGTGAATGCCTAATGCTGGTTGGCTTGGCCAGTCTTAATGCAGGGCAGAATGACAAAGCCGTAACTACTTACCAGGAAGCGATAGCCTGTTTTGAAAAAGTCGGTAATAAGAAGGCAGTTGCTACCGCTACAGGCAATATTGCATTAATCTACTACCGCACCAGAAAGACCGATGATGCAATGACCTGGTTTAAGAAAATGGGAGATATTGCATCTGCCGCTCATGATGATGAAAACTATGCAATGTCGCTTGTAAGAACAGGCTATATGTATAGCGACAAGGGAAATTATTCTGAAGCGCTCAGTTACGCACTCCGTGGGCTCAGCGTGTATGAGAGATTAAATGATAAAACTAATATAGCGGCGTGCTACAGAGATATTGCCGATGTGTATTCACTAACTGGGGACACGCTGAGAACAAAAGAATATATTAATAAGTGCCTTGCTACATCTGTAGGTTTCAAAGATCTACAGGCTCGTATTGCAAATTATACTGCTGTGGGGAGTATTTTTGGCCGCCTGCAGGACGCCGAAAACGCGCTTATTTCTTTTAATATAGGTTACACTCTCGCTGACTCAATTAACAATCATTACTGGAAAAATGTTTGCCTCATTAACCAAGGTGAAGTATATATGCAGTTGCGCAAGTATGAGGAGGCGCGCAGCAAATTTACCGCAGCTCTTAAAGAATCGATTATAGCTGACGACTCTGTGGGCATGGCATATAACTACAGTGGGGTAGGGGGGACTTTGTTGTTTACAGGTCACCTGCGGGAAGCTATTGAGCAACTGCTGAAAGCATATGGCATTACCAGCAGGAAGGGTTTGCTGCACCAGTCTTTTGTATCGGCCAGCGATATAGGTGAGGCGTATGAAAAGCTTAAAGACTACAAGCATGCGCTTGAGTTTATGAAAATAGCCAGGAGCATTAAAGATTCCATGTTTAACGAACAGAGCGATAAAAAAATTCAGCAGTTGCAGTTTGAGTATGAACTAGGTAAAAAGCAAAATCAGATTGAATTGCTGAATAAGAAT
>JACMPD010000130.1 GCA_014377675.1 Taibaiella sp. | reverse complement strand
TGTAAAATACGGTAGCCGATGCGGTCATCAGAAATACCTTTTTTAAGCTCGTAGGTAAAGTGGTAGGAGCCATCATCAGCAAGGTTGGTGACAAAGTAAGAAAAATTGATCTCCGGCAGCGCGCTGAACTGGTGGGCCACTTCGTAAAGGTGGGTAGAAAGTACCATAAGGTGGCTTTTGTGGCAAAGCAGTCCTTCCATTACGCCCTTAGTACATTCGCAGGCGTCATGCACATTGGTTCCTTTAAACAATTCGTCCATCAGCACCAAGTGCGGCTTATCCTGCAGCAGTTTTTCAGCGGTTTGTTTCATGCGCTTTACCTCAGCAAAAAAGTAACTTTCGCCTTTAAATATGTCGTCTTCCACGTGCATATTGGTAATGATGCCCTCCATAAACGAAATTTTAAGTTCGGCGGCGGGTACTCCCATGCCCAGGTGGGCCAATAAAGCGCCTACGCCCAGCGCGCGCATAAAGGTTGTTTTTCCTGACATGTTGGCACCGGTAAGCACGAGGAAATTCTGGCTGGTATCAAAGCTTATGTTGTAGGCAACCGGCGTGTGCAACAGCGGATGATAGAGGTCCTTTACCTCAAGCCTTACCGGCATCTCAGGCAGCAACAGTGGGAATGCCCATTTATGCTCTACTGTAGCCCGTGCCATAGACTGCATGGCATCAAGGCGGGCATAAGAGGCCATGAGCCGCGCTACCATGCCCTTCATTTCGCGCCTGGCCTGGTATACTACCTGGGCCAGTTCAGCGTATTTAGTCTCCTTATTTACCTGCAGTACTTTTGGCACCAGCCTGTGTTCCAGTTCTTTCTTCATCAGGCCCAGCTCACGCGCAAGTAGTGGCGGCACGCCGGTTCCGGATTCTATATTCACCAACGCAGTGCAGCCTTTTAAGAGATCAGAAAGATGTGTGAGAGAAAAACGGGTAAAAAAATACTGCTGCCGGTTGAATAGTTTTTGAAACATGCCATTCATTACCAGACCTAAGCCGGCAGGCGGCGCGCCCGCGGTATCAGCCGATTCGAAGAATTTATCGAGCATTACGAGCGTACCGTTAGAGACACTGCTATCCCATAATTGCAGGTTTTGCGCCCAGAATTTTACGGCGTCTTGTGTATCAGTCAGTTCTTTATGGTCAGGCGGAGGGTTATTAATATGCTTGCGCAACGCGTCTCTGCCGCCCTGGGTAACGGTACGGTCTATTAACGCAAATACACCGCCGGTGCCACCGGCTGTGAACATAGAAAGATCTTTGAGGGTTATTTTGTCGTTCTGCATTAAATGAAAATTTGTTATCGGCCGCTACTCCAGGCAAAAGCAATGGCTACCTGCTGAATGCTATACGCTGCCCCTTATACAGATCCAAAACCGCGCCATTTTCATAAACGATATTTCCATTAACTATTGTGTACTCCACGGCAGCGGGAAAGGTATGCCCTTCAAAAGGCGACCAGCCACACTTGTAAAGGATATTTTCTTTGGTTACGTTGTACCGTCCATTCAGGTCGGCTATCACCATATCCGCATGATACCCTTCTCTTAAATAACCACGCTTCGCTATCTGGAAACAGGCAGCCGGGGCATGACACATTTTTTCCACTAGTTTTTCAATTGTCAGCCTCCCCTCTTTTACGTACTGCAACATGAGCAGTAGCGTATGCTGTACCAGGGGTACGCCCGATGGCGCCTGCTGATAGGGCATCTGCTTTTCCTGCCAGGTATGCGGGGCGTGGTCAGTAGCTATAATATCAAGCCTGTCATCAAGCAGGGCGGCCCACAGCGCCTCTTTATTGGCGGGGGCCTTAATGGCGGGGTTGCACTTGATCAGATTTCCATAAGTGGCGTAATCATCAGCCGTGTAATGCAGGTGGTGCACACAAACCTCCGCGGTAATTCTCTTATCAGCCAGCGGCAGCATGTTGGTGAATAACTGCAGTTCGCGGGCAGTAGAGATATGAAGTATGTGGAGGCGGGTGTCATGAATTTTCGCGAGCTGTACCGCGGAGAATGAGCTTTCAAAACAGGCTTCTTCATCCCTTATGAGTGGGTGAAAAGAGGCATCGTCAGCATCAGGGAATTTCGCCTTGTTGTTTTTTATCACCCCCTCATGCTCGCAGTGCGTGGCTATAAGCATTTCTGCTCCAGCAAACATTTTGTTCAGAGTGAGGTAATTATCAACCAGCATATCGCCGGTGCTTGACCCCATAAATATCTTAAAACCGCAGATAGTATCTTTTAATTGATTGGCCCGGAGCGCCTCATCGGCATTGGTGTTAGACACACCCATGAAAAAAGAATAGTTGGCTACAGAGTTGGCTGCGGCAATATCATATTTATCTTGTAGCAACCTGAGGGTTGTGGCCGGGGGATTTGTATTGGGCATTTCCATAAATGTAGTAACGCCACCCGCTACCGCCGCCCTTGCTTCTGTGGCAATGGTAGCTTTGTGGGTAAGGCCGGGTTCGCGAAAGTGAACCTGATCATCAATGACGCCTGGTAAAAGATGGAGACCGGCACCATCTATCTCGCGGCAGTTTCCGGAGGCCTCTAAAGTGCCACCTATCCGCTCAATAATGCCATCCCGGACATACACGTCACCTACCTTGCTTTCGCCTTCATTTACTATGGTAATGTTTTTTACTAATAATGACGCCATGTTTGTTTACTTTGAAATTAAGCCGAAAAATAATGAAGGTTGCCCGATGTAACTAACTCCTGCAAATAGCAAAGGTATGGGATATGATGCACCGCGGCTATAGCCAAACCTATGTAAAATATAAACCCCGCAGCTAACAATACAGGCCGCCATTGATAGAAATAACCTGGCCGGTAATGTAGGCCGCCGCCGGAGACACCAGGAAGTGAGCCAGTTCAGCAACCTCAGCCGGCTCGCCAAACCGACGGGCGGGTATGAGGCTGATGAGCTCTTTTTCATCCAGACCTTCTGTCATATCTGTTTTTATAAAACCGGGAGCAATGGCATTGACCGTTATATTGCGGCGGGCTACCTCCTGTGCGAGCGCCTTTGTAGCACCTATTATACCGGCTTTCGCTGCGGAATAGTTAACCTGACCCGGCATCCCTTTGAGTCCACTTAGCGAGACCATGTTGATGATGCGCCCTCCCCTGTTCATGGCCATGGGGCCAATTAAGTGGCGGGTAACATTGTACATGCCCTGCAGACCAGTATCAATAACGCTGTCCCACTGTTCATCAGACATCATGGGTAAAAGGCTGTCGTTTCTAATGCCGGCGTTGTTGATCAATACATCAATAATGCCGTCTTTATTCGCCTCCTGCCACCGGGTGAGCGCGGCACGCACCTGCTCCCTGTTTGCTACATCGAATTGCAATACTTCGGAACGGCCACCTGCGGCTATAATCTCTTCAGAAACCAACCGGGCGGCTAATTCGTTAGACTTATAATTAATAATAATGAACTGACCGGCCTGTGCCAGCCTGAGACAAACCGCCCTGCCGATACCTCGGGAGCCGCCGGTAACCAAGGTGAATTTATTCATTGCCTGTTTGTTGAAAGTCATTTTCAATATCGGTGCTTTTCAGCCATTCCTTTACTGCAATAAGTGGCTCGCTACCCTCAATATCAGCGATAAAAAACGGGAAATGCTTCCTTACATTCTGATGCAACCATTTACCTGCAACTGACAAGCGGTCGTTTACTTTAAGTATATCTATTGCCTGGCATACAGCCGCAGCATTAATGGCCAACACTTCATAAGCATTCTCTATTACTACACTGCAAGAAAGTGCGGCGTTGCAGCCCATACTTACAATATCCTGATTGTCATTATTACTTGGCAAGCTGTGTATATACAGGGAAGTACTCAACGCCTGATTTTCCGCGACTGTAGATGTGGCAGGGTACTGCATTCCCTGCATTCCAAAATTCAGGCCAAGTCTGCCTGCATTCAAGAATGGAGGAAGCCGTTTGTTGATAGCGGGATTAAGGAGAAAATTCAGCTGCCGCTCTGTGAGCATTGACAACTTAGTAATTACAAGTTTCAGTTTGTCCATCTCCAGCGCCACATAATCGCCATGGAAGTTGCCACCGTGGTATATGGCACAGCCTGATGCATCAATAACCGGATTGTCGTTCACCGAATTTAATTCATTTTCAATGACGGACTGAGCATTGATTATCGTATCCCACACCGGCCCGGCGACCTGCGGCACACACCTGAGGGAATAAGATTCCTGCACATGGTCTTCAAATACCGGCGCGTCATCATTTTCGCGGAAAGGAAAATCAACCCTCTTCCGGAGTAATGAACCACCAGCGGCATAGCGCCTCATCAACATAGCAACATAATTCTGACCTTTGTGCAACTTCGCCGCATTCAGCGGCTCGGAAAAAGGATCATCATAAGCCTCCATAAGTTCATTGATAACAGTGGACAACAGAACTGTAAAATACAATAATCTTTTAGAAGCTATGATGTTGAGCGCACCGATACCAGTCATAGCTGAAGTGCCGTTGAGCAAGGCAAGACCCTCTCTGATGTGTATAGTGAGGGGTTTGAGATTCAGTGCTCCATACACAGAAACAGCCGGTACAATGGCCCCTCGGAACATGAACTTCCCTTTCCCAATAAGCCCCAATGCAAGATGAGCCAGCTGCACCAGATCACCACTGGCACCAACTCCGCCATGTGCATAAACACAGGGGTAAGCTCCATTGTTAATCAAATCAGCAAGCAATTGCACCGTCTGTACATGAATACCGGAAAACCCCAATGAAAGGGTTGAAAGACGGGCAAGCATCAGTGCGCGTACCTGCACCGGAGCAATCAACTGCCCCATACCGGAGGAGTGGCTACTGATGAGGTTATATTGCAACTGAATAGCATCAGCCCGTTCAATACGATACTGCGCCATAGGACCGAATCCAGTATTGACCCCATAGATCACCCTGCCTGGAAGATAATTAACTAAAAAATGAAAGCTCTTAGTAACCCGCTCTATAGTATGAGTATCCAAAGTAACCGGCTCGCCATAGATTACAACACGTTCAAAAGCCTTAATATCAAAATTATACATGCAATAAATAGTAGCAATATTAACGAAAGGCAACTAAAAATCAAGCCAAGAACCAAAGGAACAGCCTGCAAAATTTAAGAAAAGTATGAAAAAAGCCACTCAGTTGAGTGGCTAAATTTCCAAATGTGTGTGTAATTTATCTTAATGAGACTCTTCGCCAGCGCGAAGTGGTGTGGTTTGACTGATAAAATCTCCACCTTGACCATCATCTTTATAGTCATAGGGCCAGCGGTGTACTTCAGGTATCTCACCAGGCCAGTTACCATGTCCGGGATTGATAGGCGTTGTCCATTCAAGCGTAGTAGAGCCCCAGGGATTCATTGTAGTCACTTTTCTGCCGCGGAACATGCTGGCAAAAAAGTTAACAACAAAGAGAAGCTGAGCGAAGAACACTATTATAGACACTATGCTAATGAACGCATTGATACCTTGAAAGTGTTTGAATGTTTCCCATGCAGAGAAATCATAGTAGCGGCGTGGCATACCGGCGATACCCTCGTAGTGCATAGGCCAAAAGATAAGATAGGCACCAGCAATAGTAACAAAGAAGTGTATGTAGCCCAGTGTGTTATTCATGAAGCGGCCAAACATCTTAGGAAACCAATGATAGATACCTGCAAACATACCGAAGAACGCAGATACACCCATTACAATATGGAAGTGAGCCACCACGAAGTAGGTATCATGAAGGTGGATATCAAGAGCCGAATTACCAAGGAACAGACCAGTAAGACCGCCAGAGATAAATAATGATACGAAACCAATAGCGAACAACATTGGAGGATTGAACCTGAGGTTACCGCGCCACATTGTAGTGAGCCAGTTAAACACCTTAACCGCTGAAGGCACCGCTATTAACAAGGTAAGCAATACGAATATTGACCCAAGGAACGGACTCATACCGGTAACGAACATGTGATGCGCCCATACAAGAAAGGCCAGCAATGTGATACCCACCAACGAAATGATCATTGCGAAGTAACCAAAGATAGGTTTACGGCTATGTGTTGACAATACCTCAGAAGCCATACCCATGCCCGGGAGCATGATGATGTATACCTCTGGATGGCCGAGGAACCAGAAAAGGTGCTGATAAAGGATAGCTGAACCACCGATATGAGGTAATGCCTTTCCACCTATGAATATTTCAGAGAGGTAGAAACTGGTACCGAAATTACGGTCGAATATCAACAACACGACGCCTGAGAACAAAACCGGGAAAGACAAAACGCCTAAGACCGCAGTGAAGAACAAAGCCCATATAGTAAGCGGCATGCGGGTCATTGTCATACCCTTTGTGCGCATGTTTAATATAGTAGCGATGTAGTTAAGACCACCAAGAAGTGATGATACCACAAACAAAGCCATACCCATTAACCACAGATCCATCCCAATCCCTGATCCTATTGAAGCTTCCTTCAACGCACTGAGCGGCGGGTAGGTTGTCCAACCACCAGAGGCAGGGCCAGTTTCAACAAATAACGAGACCATCATTATAACGCTGGCTACAAAGAAGAACCAGTAAGAAAGCATGTTCATAAATGGCGAAGCCATGTCTCTTGCGCCGATCTGAAATGGAATGAGCAGATTGGCAAAAGTTCCGCTCAACCCCGCGGTTAGCACGAAGAACACCAATATCGTACCGTGCATGGTAATCAACGCATAATAAAACTCAGGTGTTAATTTACCACCTTTAGCCCACTCACCCAGGAATTTCTCCATGATAGGGAAAGTGGAATCAGGGAAGCCCAGTTGTAAGCGAAAAAAGACGGACATTAACGCTCCAATAATCGCCCATATGATACCTGTAACCAAAAACTGTTTGGATATCATTTTATGGTCCTGGCTAAAAATGTACTTCCAGATAAAATGCTGTTCGTGATGTTCGTGGGCATGATGTTCC
>JACMPD010000129.1 GCA_014377675.1 Taibaiella sp. | reverse complement strand
GGTGTAATAGGTAGTGATAAAGAGGTATTAGATATCAGGCGTTTTGCGCGGGGTGTTTATTTGCTGCAATTATCTGATGCGGTGACGAGGGAGAGGGTGGTGCGGAGGGTTGTGGTGGAGTAGGTTGTCTGTTGTTTCGCAAGTCGAAAAGACTTGCATGATTTTAGACACAATTCAAAAAAGGCTTGCGCCAGATGGGGTTTAGCTATACTTACAGCACCCGTTATATTCAATTTTCAACAGGGATACCACTACTTGGTTCGGCTTTTCCACGGCTCATGGGTATGGGTTTGTAGCGCTTGAACTCGATATTTTCATCAAATAAAAGGCGGTAAGTAATGTGCTTGCGGGCCTGTACTGCTCCTACGGCACTATGAAGGCGGTTAATTTTGGCGTTAAAGTCGCCTGCCCACCTGAGCTCAATGCTTTTGAAGCCTAATTTGCGCACATCATCAAGCGATGACATGATCATGCCAGTTTCCAGGCCGCTTTGCTGAAACTTAGGTTTTATACCTATGGCTATGGCGTGGCCACGGGTAAGAATACCATTTTTTCGATACCACGCAAAATCGTTCCTGCTGCGCCACATAAACTGCAATAGTTGTAGCGGGTTAATATGCCCGTTGAACTGTTTAAATATCTGGTTGAGGTCGGGAGTGCAAATGAGGAAGCCTGCGGGTTCACCCTTTACGAACACAAATGGAATCATTTTCTTTACGAACAGGAAGCGCATTTCCTTCGCGAATTTCAGTGCCCGAATCGCAGTAATAGGCTTATACTCCTCATGAAACTGCCATGCGTCGTGATATATTTCCATGAAATAATGTGCGAATACATCAAGATTTTTCTTATCCGGGTACCTTACGTCCACTTCGTTCTTTTCCTTTACACGGCTCCATATCCTTTCAAAGCGCCCGTCAAACGGCTTTTCAAGATCTATTACATTACTGGTCATGTCATAGTAATCTTTGAAGCCATAATTTTCAAATAGCTGCTGGTAGTAGGGATGGTTATAATTAGTAGTAAAGGGCGGTTCAGTGAACCCCTCTACAAGCAGCCCCCAGAAGCGGTCATTTTCCCCAAAATTAATAGGGCCGTCCATTGCATCCGCTTTGTTTTCCTGCAGCCATTTTTTTCCTGTATCAAAAAGCATACTGGCGGCCACCTGGTTGTTAATACATTCAAAGAAGCCCACACCGCCCACATACAGCTCATTTGGTTTCTTTTTATCGGTATCAATAAAAGCAGCAATTCGCCCTACATTGTCGCCGGTTGAGTTTTTGAGTGTCCAACGCCGGGCTATACCATGTTCAAAGTAGGTGTTCTTGCCCGGTTCAAAAATGTTATGTATTTGTTTATTTAATGGCGCTACCCAGTTGCTGTCAGCTTTGTAAATAGAATGGGCAACATTAAGAAAATCTTTTTTGTCTTTTTCGGTTTGCACCGGGTGTATAGTGTATGACATAAGTAATGAGGTAAGTGTGTATTGTTTAAAAGGAGAGGTTATGGACAAGCAGATTTTTTAAATCGTTTTGGATCCACCTGTCGGGAATGCGTTGCCAGCAATAATTTCTGAGCCTGCATAGGTGGGGATTATTTAGCTGACCTATTTTTCCTAATAAATTTGACTTTTTCTGCACAGAACGGGTACGGCTGCTGCGCGCTGCCTGAAAGCGCTCCAGGCTTCTTTCCACCACCGACTTATCAGTTAGCTTTGCGGCCAGCACCACCGCATCTTCAATTGCCATTGATGCGCCCTGGGTCATATTGGGTGTCATGCCGTGTGCGGCATCGCCTATAAGCACTATCCTTCCTTTGTGGTATTTTTCCAGGTATACATCCTCCAGATCGTTATACATTAATTTACTGTTGTCTTCAAGCGCATCTATAAGCTTCGGCACATAGCCCCCGAACCCTGCAAAAAGCGCCTTGAAATCATTTATGCTTATGTTGCTGTTCGCGGCAGAGTTTTCAAGGGTGTTGAGTGAAGCAAAGCAATGCACTTTATTACCGCTTAGCGGTACAATGCCAAACCGCTTGCCTACGCCCCACATCTCGGTAAGCGTGTTTTGTGGCACCGCTACGCCGGTTACAATAAACCGCCAGGAAGCATAGCCGGAATACTTGTTGCTGGTAGTGCAAAATATAGAGCGCCGCACAAAGGAATTGATGCCATCGGCTCCCACTACCAAATCATAGTCGCAGGTCTGATGATTAGTGAACGATACCCTAACTTTATCTCCTTCATCAGTAATAGCGGTGCATGAAGTGCCCAGGCATACATTGGTACTTGATAGGCGGCCAACCAGTGCATTGTGCAGATCATGACGAAGCAGCGTTAATGTGCCGGCATAGCTGACTGCATATTCATCAAGATTGAAGGATGAAAGCCTCTTCCCTTGCTGATTGGTGATATTGATATTTCTTATCTCATTAACGTATGGCTCAATGGCTGACAACAGGCCTGTTTCCTGCAAAATCCTGACTCCGTTAAGGGTAAGGGTAATACCACCGCCTATAGGCTTCCACTGTTTAGACTGCTCTACCAGTGTAATATTATACCCTTTGCGCTCCAGTAGTATAGCAAGCATGATGCCGGCTATACCGCCGCCAACAACTAAAAGTTTAAGAGGTGACTGCGATTGATGAACAGGTGATGGGGACATTATTTTTTGTTTGCCGTAATATGAGAGCGGTTAAAATACTGTGCCACGCACCTATGGTTACATAATACCGATGTTAAAGTTTCTGCGCCTGTAAACTCCCGAACCTTTCCGCCCGCTCTCAAATCATAAATAATTACCTTTGCGCCGGAAGGGATTATTGCAATTAAAAAATCTAAACGATATTATGGAATTCAGGACTGAAAAGGACACAATGGGCGCGGTGCAGGTGCCAGCAACCGCTTACTATGGCGCGCAAACGCAGCGCTCTGTGGAAAATTTTAAAATTGCCCAGGATATTAACCGCATGCCTAAAGAAATAATAAGGGCATTCGCTTACCTGAAAAAGGCTGCCGCTATTACTAACTGCCAGCTGGGTGTTTTGCCACAGGAGAAAAGCGACGCTATAGGCGGTGTGTGTGATGAGATACTGGAAGGCAAGCTGGATAACGAGTTCCCGCTCGTGGTGTGGCAGACCGGCTCAGGCACGCAGAGCAACATGAATGTGAATGAAGTAGTAGCCTACAGGGCGCATGTGATTAACGGCGGCCAGCTCACCGATAAAGATAAATTTATACACCCTAATGATGATGTGAACAAGTCGCAATCTTCAAACGATACCTTCCCTACAGCCATGCACATATCAGCGTATAAAATGCTGGTTGATGTAACTATACCGGGTATCACCAAGCTGCGCAACACCCTTGCGCAGAAGTCAAGAGACTATATGCACGTGGTGAAGATAGGCCGCACCCACTTTATGGATGCCACCCCGCTCACTGTAGGGCAGGAGCTCAGCGGCTATGTATCGCAGCTTGACCATGGCCTGCGCGCCATCAATAACTCACTGGCTCACCTTAGCGAACTGGCCCTTGGCGGCACCGCGGTAGGTACCGGCATCAACACCCCAAAAGGTTATAGCGAACTGGTAGCTCAAAACATAGCGGAGCTTACCGGCCTGCCTTTCATAACCGCTGAGAATAAATTTGAAAGCCTGGCCGCGCATGATGCCATTGTAGAGGCACATGGTGCACTGAAGACTGTTGCCTGCAGCCTGATGAAAATAGCCAATGACGTGAGGATGCTGAGCTCTGGCCCCCGCAGCGGCATTGGGGAAATGTTTATACCTGATAACGAGCCGGGTTCATCAATAATGCCGGGCAAGGTAAACCCTACCCAGTGCGAGGCGCTGACTATGATAGCGGCACAGGTAATGGGCAATGATGTGGCCATTACGGTTGGCGGTTCTATGGGCCATTTTGAGCTGAATGTGTTTAAGCCGGTGATGATATTTAACTTCCTGCACAGCGCAAGGCTGATAGGCGAGGGCTGTATCTCTTTCAACGACAAATGCGCTGAAGGGCTGGCACCAATAGAAGAGAACATAGCCAAACACGTAAATAACTCCCTGATGCTGGTAACCAGCCTCAACACCAAAATTGGCTACTACAAGGCGGCTGAAATAGCGCAGACCGCGCACAAACAAGGCAAGACATTAAAGCAAACAGCCATAGACCTCGGCTACGTAACCGCCGAGCAGTTTGACGAATGGGTAAAGCCTGAAGAAATGGTAGGCGAAATTAAAATGCCTGAACTGGTGGGGTAATTAGTTTGCCCAGTGGGCAGCATACTTTCACATTTTTGGTCGGGGCTACCGGCCAGCGGGACTTCCCCGCTTAAAATACTAACGCCGGGTGCTGCTTGCTGATAGCGGCACCCGGTTTTTTTAATGCGGCGATGACCGCATAAAAAAAGCCCCCCGCTTGTGGCGGAGGGCTTGGTACTGTGTGTGAATTATTTATTTTCTAGAACCTGCTTTTCTTTCAATTTTTGAACGCTCGCCAAATTTAGACTCTGGTTTAACTGGTGCTTTAAGACCAATCTGGAAATCTTCAGATTTATTGAATTCTTTCGCATTCAGGTATTTGCCTTTATTGTATGATTCTTTTTCAACTTCTGGCTTAACCCTGTTAGCATTAGCGTAAGCATCTTTTCTTATACCGGTAACCTGCCAGCTAATCTTAGTGTTTGGCTGGCTTGTTTTAATTTCAAATGAGTTACCTGAAACTTCCTTTGATACCATTGATTGAGCAAAACTTCCGATTGCGGTTAACTGGTAACGGAAATCCTTGTTCAATGCTTCAAAATAATCAGGAAGGGTAACAGTTGCTACGCCACTTGCATCAGTGGTAATGTTGCCATTGTACACATTCATCATATC
>JACMPD010000128.1 GCA_014377675.1 Taibaiella sp. | reverse complement strand
TCAGGACTACTTTCAAGCGCCGCAATTATTTTTAGTACAGCCTCGCTAAATTGATCTCCAAGACCATATTTCCTTTCTTCATACCACTTCCATGAATCTATAAGTTCTCTGTTGGCACGCTCAGAAAAAACGGCTGTAACTCATTTTGTATCACGTTTAATCTGCAGTTTTCTTATCGAAGCTTTTACATCTGCTATGGAATTTCCCTCCATTTTCCCTTCTTTCCACTTTTTGTAATCTGCGTCAAAAGCTCTTACAAGGTCATGGTCCTGCCACCATTCCAGTTTTGCATTTATGTCATCTTTAAATAACACATACATAGCTTTTATCCTTTCGTCAACCGTTGTTGCTATGTAGTCTCAGTTTTGCTCTTATCGTTGCTGTTCTCATTGCAATGCTATTTAACCAATTCCTAAATTTTTTACCCTCCCCACCCCACTCTATCCAAACTCCTTTACTTTATTGCCTCCGCAAAATGCTCGGGGGGTATCTTCACTGGCGGCGAGGTCGGCACTAGTGCAGAAGACTCTTTTAAATGTTCACCGGCTAAAAGAAAAGTTGCTGTAACAAGTCATTACGAGTTATGTGAAAATGTTCGGCGACAATATCAAGAATTGAAGATAAAGTTCCGAGCTTTAAGGGATCGTGGTTGGGAATTGTGATATGGTGTTCACCATTTTTCTGAGTTGTTAGCCTGATATGACTACCACTTTGTCTGGTGCCTTCATACCCGTACGGTTTCAGCCGCTGAATTAAATCCTTCCCGCTTAAATCTCTTGGCATCTTCATGCCGCAAAAACTTCATCTTTTACAAAATGCAGACGTATCATTTTAGGGCTATTTTCAGCATCCTCAAAATGACAGTGGACCGCATCTTTAACCATTTCGCGTAACTCTTCCACGGTATCAGCTTCGGTCACTATTGATGCAGATAAGGCCTTAGCCACGTAGCCGCCCTCTGTACTTTCTTCCACTAAAAAAATAATTTCCTCCATAGATGTATAAAGTTAGCAATTTCTTTTTATGCTCCCATTATTCTGCTTTTCTTTGCTGGATGATGTCGCAATTTGCGACATCATCCTTACCAGTGCCTGTAAACCGGCAGCAAATCGCAACCAATTCATTTAAAATCATATAGCGTCAGCCAGGTGTTCTGGGCGAATCTCTTTGCTGTCGGCGAGGTCGGCGATGGTGCGAGAGCCTTTTAGTATGCGGTCCATGGCGGTTCTCAGCAGGGTGTGGTCTGCTGTTTAAATAGTGTATAGTAACTATTTTCTTGCGGGCAATTTGGCAGTTTTTAGCATTTCGTTTGCTTTCGCGAGTTTTTCGGGAAACAAAATCTTTTCTTTATATTGATCTAATGAATGGTCAATACGTACAATCGGAGCTTTCTTTTTATTAAGATCATTTATTGATTTCATACATGCAATTTACGTAAATTTTCTTTGTGCCAAAAATCCCTGATATTCCTTTCCTAACTCAAACTCATAAAAAGAATCGCCAACCTGCCCATATACGTGAAAATCCATAATTATTTCATTGTAGTATTTTGATATACCCATTCTATACAATCTTATCCTTGAAATTGTACTTCCTGTAGCATATACGAAAGCAGATGGATATACATCACAGAAAGCATATAGTGATGACACTACAGTTGCTAAAATTTTTTCCGTATCGCCGTTATTGGAAACAGTTGTATCATTCAAAAATGATGAACCAATATCAAAATCGCCAAATGCTAGGTTATACAATCCGTGTTCATTAGTTTCCTGATACTGGATTATTTTATGGATAATCCCATTGTGACCCTCACTAATAAATTTGAAAACAGTAAATGTTTGCTCCGAGCTCAAAGGATATTTATCGATCTTCATAAAATAGCATAAACAAATAAAGAATCTGCACTCCGCTCTTCCCTAACCCTCCCCACCCCTCTCTATCCAAACTCCTGTACTGTATTGCCTCCGCCAAATACTCCGCGCGGATGTCGTCACTTGTATCGAGGTCGGCGATGGTGTGCCGTTTTAAGCCTTATACTTTCGCGTAGGGTTTCTGCTGGAATGAAAGATGGAGTGTATAAAGACAATTTTATCTTCCTTTTCTACCCTGTAAATAATGAGAAATGGAAATTTTTTTACAATCACCTCTTTGAATATTGTATTGCGTAGTAAACCTTTTTCAGGATTACTTTCAAGCACCGCAATTATTTTTAGCACAGCCTCAGTAAATTGATCTCCAAGACCATACTTTCTTTCTTCATACCATTTCCATGAATCTGTAAGTTCTCTGTTGGCACGCTCGGAAAAAACGACGGTGTAACTCATTTGGTGTCACGTTTAATCTGCATTTTTTTTATTGATGCTTTTACATCTTCTATGGAATGCCCCGCCATTTTTCCTTCTTTCCACTTTTTGTAATCTGCGTCAAAAGCCCTTACAAGGTCATGATCCTGCCACCATTCCAGTTCTGCATTTATGTCATCTTTAAATAATACATACATAGCTTTTATCTTTTCGTCATCCGCTATTGCTATATAGTCGTTGAGTTTTGCTCTTATTGTTGCTGTTCTCATTGCAATGCTATTTATGAAATTTCTATATTTCTTCCTCACTCCCATTATTTCATCTACCCCCCGCACTCCGCACTCATCTTACCCTCCCCACCCCTCTCTATCCAAACTCCTGTACTGTATTGCCTCCGCCAAATGCTCCGGGCGTATGTCGTCACTTGCATCAAGGTCAGCGATGGTGCGGCTCACTTTCAGTATGCGGTCATAGGCGCGGGCGCTCAGGTTGAGGCGGTCCATGGCGGTTTTGAGCAGGTTGTGGCCTACGGCACTTATTACGCAAACCTCTTTCAGCATCTTGCTGCTCATTTGTGCATTGCAATATATGCCGGGGTTGGCTTCATATCGTTTGGCCTGTATATCCCTGGCCCTTATCACGCGCTCCCGCACAGCGGAACTGGGCTCTGAGCTTTTCTGTGATGAAAGTTCGCTGAAGGGTACCGGGGTTACCTCCATATGCAGGTCTATACGATCAAGCAGCGGGCCGCTTATTTTATTGAGGTAGCGCTGCACCGTAATAGAGGAGCAGCTGCACTCTTTTTCGGGGTGGTTGAAATAGCCGCATGGGCATGGGTTCATGCTGGCTATCAACATAAAGCTGGCCGGAAAGTCAATGCTCAGCCTGGCGCGGGAAATGGAAACCCGGCGCTCTTCCATTGGCTGGCGCATCACCTCCAACACGGTACGCTTGAACTCCGGCAACTCATCCAGAAACAAAACGCCATTATGCGCCAGTGATATTTCACCCGGCTGCGGCATACCTCCGCCGCCTACCAGCGCCACATCAGAAATAGTATGATGTGGACTCCTGAAGGGCCTCTGGGCTACCAGCGAAGTATTAGAGGGCAGCTTTCCGGCAACCGAATGTATCTTAGTGGTTTCCAGCGCCTCTTGCAGGCTAAGGGGTGGCAGTATGGTAGGCAATCTTTTAGCGAGCATGGTTTTGCCTGCGCCGGGCGGGCCTATCAATATCGCGTTGTGGCCACCTGCAGCAGCTATCTCCAGGGCCCGCTTTACATTCTCCTGCCCTTTTACATCATTAAAATCAATCTCGAAATGCGTCTGCGCATCAAAAAACTCTTCCCTGGTGTTTACTTTTACCGGTTTCAGATCACCGTTGCCGTTGAAAAAATCAACTACTTCACTTATTTTTTCCACACCATATACATCCAGGTTATTCACCAGGGCGGCCTCCCTGGCATTGTCTTTAGGTACAAAAAGCCCTTTAAATTTTTCTGCCCTTGTTTGTATCGCTATGGGCAAGGCGCCCTTTATGGCTTTTATGCTGCCATCAAGCGACAGTTCGCCCATTATTACATATTCATTCAGTTGCTCGGCTCGCAGTTGTCCGCCAGCGGCCAGCATACCCAGCGCTATTGGCAGGTCATAAGCCGCACCGGCTTTTTTAATATCGGCGGGTGCCATATTGATGACTATCCTGCCCCTGGGCCGCTCAAAACCGTTGTTCAATATGGCTGATATCACCCTGTCGGTGCTCTCTTTTACGGCACTGTCAGGCAGGCCCACTATAAACACGCCAATCTGCCCACCGGGGGTATCTACTTCAATAGTAATAGTTATAGCGTCCACGCCATATACCGCACTGCCAAAAACTTTAACGAGCATTAGTTAAATCAATGATGATGCTATAAAAGTAGGTAATAAGGGATAAATGTTACAGGTATATTTCCATTGAATATGTAGTAAGTAATCGGCCACAAAATAAGCGCGGAAAATGGAATTAATACAGCCGCATTACCCTACCGCACCACCAGCAAATCCTCCACATTAATCCTGATATTTTCAGCCAGTTTCTCCATGGGCAGGTCGTTAGCGTCCAGGCCGAAGGGTTCTTCTATTTCTTCGGCAATCATTTCAAGGCCGGCTAGTATATAGAAAACAAAACCAACAATGGGTACCAGCAAATAATGAAGCGTAAAAGAAAGACCTATAGGCAGTGTAATGGTATAAAGAAATATGAATTTCTTTATGAATGAGCTGTAAGAATAAGGTATCGGGGTGTTTTTGATGCGCTCACAGGCACCGCAAACATCCAGGAAATTCTGCATTTCATTATTGACAATAATGAGCTGATCGCCGGTTATTACTTTGGTTACATAAAGCTGATTCAGTTTTGTCATCATTGTGGAGGCCACCTGATTAGGGAGATGGCGGGTGTGGTCAAAATTTGGTATTTCCGGGTGCGGCTCGGTGTCAAGCGCAAGGCGGGTGGTCTCGGCCCGCAGGTGTTTTTGTAATGCACGGGCAAAAAGTGGAATTATTTTCCTGAAGAATATTCGGTTACCCCGGTCATCATCAGGAAGGAGCGCATTCATTTTTATAGCAAGGTTACGGCTTCCGTTCACCAATGCTCCCCACTGACGGCGGCCCTCCCACCAGCGGTCATAGGCTGTGTTCGTCCGGAAAACCAGCAGCATTGATATTACAAAGCCAAGCAGCGTATGAAAAATGGTAAATTGTTTGAGCGGGCTGCTTTCCGGTAGCCGGAGCCAGTCCCGCTCTATAAAAACAACTATGGCAGTGTACACACATGCAACAATTATGAGCGGAAACAGCTTCCTGAATGCATCTGATTTTTTCAACTGGAAAAGGCTCCTCAGCCAGTTGTTGGTGATGTAAGTTATCATTTATTAATTTCAAAGGTATCAAAAGAAGCGGGATACAGCTATGTTTAACCACGAAAATTCCTTAACCGAATACTTATATAAAATAAAAAATATTCGCTATAAAGCGCTCACGCATTACCTTCATGCAATATGATGAGAGATAAATTCAGGATTGCAGTTGAGCTGGACAGTAGTGAGTGGTTATGCGATTGCGAGGAATATTTGGAGCATAAAGTGCTGTACTATAAAGTAACCATAACCGCACCGGTGTTGTATTCACCGCTTGACCGGTTGCACTTCCCCCTGGTGATGCGGTATGATAAAACAGACGCGGCCTACTACTTTGAGCTGGAGCCTGAACACTATCCGCCGGTACTGGAACAGATAGAAGAGGAACTATCAGACAGCCTATACAGCCGGAATTTTTAGAGATGTTGCCATTAAGTTAAAAGGCGGTTTGCCTCAATAGTATTTACATTTCTGTTTTCACCTCATTACCCTTTACTTTTGCGCAGTATATATGATATTGGTAACCGGCGCGAGCGGCTTTGTTGGGCTATACCTTGTGCGCGCACTCAGCGCGCAGGGCATACAGCTGCGTGCGCTTTACCATAATAACCCGCCGCAAACACCGGACGCAACATTACCCGGCGTAGAGTGGCAAAAGGCTGACCTGCTTGATGTATATGATGTTGAAGCGGCAATGCAAAAGATAACACATGTATACCACTGCGCCGCAATTGTATCTTTTCAGCCAGGCGACCAGTCAAAGATGCTTCACTTTAACCCGGAAAGTACCGCTAATATAGTAAATGCGGCACTGGCACAGGAGATAGAAAAAATGGTATACCTAAGCTCAGTGGCGGCCATAGGGCGGTCCGCTTCAGATACCGGCAAGCAAGTAACCGAAGAAGAAGAATGGGGGGAGAGTGCTTATAATTCAGCGTATGGCATTAGTAAGTATGTGGCTGAAATGGAAGTTTGGCGGGCCATAGGCGAAGGCCTGGACGCGGTAATTATAAACCCCGGCATTATATTGGGCTCAGGCCACTGGGACAGCGGGTCACCGGCACTGATGAAAGTAGTCTGGAACCAATTCCCTTTTTATACTAATGGGGTCACCGGCTGGGCCGATGTGGAAGACGTGGTGCGTATTATGCTCCTTTGCATGGCTTCATCTATTACCGGTGAGCGGTACATTGTAAGCGCGGGCAACCATAGTTTTAAAGAAATATTTACTTTAATGGCTTCGGCTCTGGGTAAAAAACCACCAACCATTTATGCCAACTCAATGGTGACGGGTTTGGCCTGGAGGCTGGGGAGACTACAAAACCTGCTGGGCAGGCAGGCGGTTATAACCCGTGAAACGGCGCGCAACGCGCATTCGCTTTCTTTCTATAACAATGAAAAACTGAAAAGCGCATTCCCGCATTTTTCTTACACTTCAATTGAAGAAACCATTACCAAAATGGCCAGATCATTTGTTACAGTCCATAAAAAATAATTATTTTTTCTTTTTTAAAAAAACAGTCGTAAACTTGCAGTACGGAAACAATCATTTGTTCCAGCCTTTTTCCTAAGGAAATCCCTTATATTTATTTTCAGGAAGATTATTATTGATCAACATCTATCGTGTCATTAGTTTTATTTAAATTATTTCAATCAGAAAACCACAATGCATGCCTTACGACATCTTGCAATTAAATGATATGCTCAAGCCTGAGCTGTTAGACGTAGCTGATATCCTTAAATTAGAAAACGCCCGTTCGCTTGATAAGCAAACTCTTATTTATAAAATACTTGACCAGCAAGCCATTAATGATAAACCAATTGATGACGGAAGTAAAAAACGCAGAGGGCGCAAACCTAAGGAAGAGACCACACCTATAGTACCTGCTGACCCTGCGCCTGCACCAATACCGGCATTGACCGCAAAACAAGCGGCGGCTCCTACTAAAGCAACCCCTGCACCGGCAGAAAATGCTGAAACTGAAACCACAGACGGCACAGATGCAGGCGAAAAGAAAAAGCGCGGCAGAAAGCCAAAAGAAACGCGCTCATCAATGCCTGAGCCAATAGAAAAAGTACCGGAGCAGGAAGTAACCGCTACGCCACAGCCTATTGCAGCAGCTAAACCGGATACCACATCAGCACCAACGCCGGCAGCACCAACCTTAGCCTCAACTCCGGCACCAGCGGCAACACCCGCATCCGTTCCACAAACGGGAAATAATGGTTCAATACCAACACCAAGGCAACAACCCAGCCAGCAACAAGGCCAGCCCAACCAACGCCAGCAACGACCTTTTATACCCCGTGAGAAAGAGTGGAAAAAGCCTCAGAATGAGGACGCAGAAAGACATAACACAGGTAACGAGAGACCGCCTGAAAGAGTGGCCGAAAAACCTAATGACAGACCCGCCGAAAGACCAAACGACAGGAATGCCGAAAGAACTAACAACGACCGGAACGCTGAAAAAAAGGTGGAGAGACCGGTACCTGTAGCCTATACCGCGCCTGCGGCCTCAGCAGTGCCACCGGCCATACCGGCAGCGCCTCATGAAGAGCCTTCAGGTATTACAATGCCATCGGCTGAAACTGATGAAGTGCAGCCGCCACAGGCAGCGGAAACCGAGAAACCGGCACCTGCCCCTCAACCGTTTAATAAACAAAGAAGAGAGCAGCCGCAGTCTAATTTCAACCTTGATTTTGATGGCGTGGTGGCCAGCGAAGGCGTATTGGAAATGATGCCCGATGGTTATGGCTTCCTGCGGAGCAGCGACTACAACTACCTCAGCTCGCCTGATGATATTTATGTATCCCCATCGCAGATAAAACTATTCGGTCTAAAAACGGGTGATACCGTAAAAGGTAATGTACGCCCCCCCAAAGAAGGTGAAAAATATTTCGCTTTATTGAAGGTGGAAACTATAAACGGCAGGTTGCCTGATGAAATACGTGACCGCGTACCATTTGATTACCTTACGCCTTTGTTCCCTTTTGAAAAGCTTAACCTCACTACCACCAGCAATAACTACAGCACGCGCATTATGGATCTCTTTACCCCTATAGGTAAAGGACAGCGCGGGCTTATAGTGTCGCAGCCAAAAACAGGTAAAACCATGCTGCTGAAGGAAGTGGCCAACGCCATTGCCGCCAACCACCCTGAAGTATACCTGATGATAGTACTGGTTGATGAACGCCCTGAGGAGGTAACTGATATGCAGCGCAGCGTAAGGGCTGAGGTTATCGCTTCTACTTTTGATGAGCCTGCTGATAAGCACGTAAAAGTATCGACCATTGCGCTGCAGAAAGCAAAGCGCCTGGTAGAGGTAGGGCATGATGTGGTAATACTGCTTGACTCTATTACCCGCCTTGCACGCGCCCACAATACGGTAGCCCCGGCAAGCGGCAAGGTATTGAGCGGAGGCGTGGAAGCCAACGCAATGCAGAAACCAAAGCAATTCTTCGGTGCCGCCCGTAAAATTGAAAACGGCGGCTCGCTTACCATACTGGCTACAGCGCTTATTGATACAGGGTCTAAAATGGATGAGGTTATATTTGAAGAGTTTAAAGGTACCGGTAACATGGAGTTGCAGCTTGACCGCAAGTTGTCTAACAAACGTATATTCCCGGCTATTGACATCACTTCTTCATCAACCCGCCGTGATGACCTGCTTATGGACAAAGACGTGCAAAACAAAATGTGGCTGCTACGCAATCATATAGCAGATATGCACGTTGATGAGGCAATGAACTTCCTGCTGAAGCAAATGAAAGGAACACGAAGCAATGAGGAGTTTCTGGCTACGATGAATAAATAACAAACGAACAACATTATGTAAACAGGAAAGGAGGCAATTTATATCGCCTCCTTTTCTGTTTTATAACGTTATCACCTTTAGTATAATGCTTTTAAGTGGGGTATGCTAATCTATGCCCTGAAACTGGCGCAGAAAGCGAACGTCATTTTGAGAATACAGCCTCAGGTCGTTAACCTGGTACTTTATCTGGGTAATGCGCTCCACGCCCATACCGAATGCGAAACCCGTGTAAACTTCAGGATCAATGCCGAAATTACGGAGCATATTAGGGTGCACCATACCACAACCGAGTATCTCTACCCAGCCGCTGTGTTTACACAAGTTGCAGCCACTACCGCCGCATACAGTACAAGAAATATCCATTTCAGCGCTTGGCTCGGTAAATGGGAAATACGAAGGACGAAACCTCACTTTTGTATTTTCTCCAAACATCTCCGTTACAAAGTAGTAGAGGGTTTGCTTGAGATCAGCGAAGGAAACATTCTTATCAATATACAACCCCTCACACTGGTGAAAAAAGCAATGCGCGCGGGCTGATATAGTTTCATTGCGGTACACCCTGCCCGGGCATATCACCCTTATAGGCAGTGGCTGGGTTTCCATTACCCGCGCCTGGGTTGATGAGGTGTGCGTACGCAGAACCCAGTCAGGGTTTGTGGCTACATAAAAAGTATCCTGCATATCCCTTGCCGGGTGATCCTGCGGCATGTTCAGCGAGGTGAAGTTGTGCCAGTCGTCTTCAATTTCAGGGCCGGTGGCTACACTGAAGCCTATTTTTTCAAAGAGAGAGGTTATCTTATTTTCAATTACGCGAAGCGGGTGGCGGGTACCTGTAGCAATAGGTGTGCCGGGCAGCGTGTAGTCAGCTACCGGGCCCTTTGCAGTTGCACCTGCCTGCATATCTTTATACGTATCGTACTTTGCTTCCGCCAGTTGTTTTAGTCCGTTAAGAAGCTGGCCGGCCTCCTTACGCTGCTCTGCAGGAACAGTTTTCATTTCGCCGAAAACTTGTTTAACTATCCCCTTTGTGCCTAAAAACCTTATGCGGTATTCTTCAAGCTCGGCTGCATTGGCCGGGGCAAATGCATTTATCTCCTGTTCGTATTCCTTTATCTGTTCCTGTAAAGACGGCATAGTGGCAAAGATAAGTTTTTAAGCTTATAGTCTTAAAAGTTTGCGCCACCCAACTAAGATCAGCGGGTCACTATTTCAGCTCAACAAGACCAGCCTTTATGGCATATATGGCCAGTCCCGTGCGGGATGTAGTCTGTAGCTTACCAAACAATACCTCGCGGTAGCCATCAATGGTGCGGGGGCTTAGGAACATTCTTTCCGCAATCTCCTTATACGTAAATTCAGTGCAGCAATATTTGAGGAAGGTGATTTCGCGTTCATTGAGGTCTGATGCTATTTTGCTTGCAGAGTCTTGAAGCAGGTGAAGCATGCGGCCGGTGACTAGTTCAGAATAATAAAATCCGTGTTTCATCACCTCATTTATAGCTATTTTAAGGTCTTCGGGGTCATTATCTTTTAGCACGTAGCCATTGGCGCCGTTCCGAAGCATTTTTATAATATTCAGCTCTGTGTCATACATAGATAGGGCCAGTATCTTTATATCGGGCCAGTGTTTTCTAATTGCTGATGCCGTTTCATAGCCATTCATCTCAGGCATATTAATATCAACGATACACACATCAGGCAACACTTGTGTACTTTCCATTTTCGTAATCAGTTCCCGGCCATTACCTGCCTGCATTATTACCTCAATGCCCTCAAAACCGGAAAGTATTTCAGCGACTCCTTTTCTGAGAATTGTATGATCATCCGCAAGTGCTACTTTTATCATATGATATTGTTATTTGTCTGCCTCCAATTCTATCTTTTGCGCTCCATCCGTCTACTTTTCTATTTCCAGTATTACAGCCGTGCCCTTATCATTTGATTTTATATACAATTTACCCCTCATCAGGTTCGCCCTTACATTCATATTGTTCAAGCCCAGCCCCGGCTTATCGATATGCTTAATATCAAAACCCTTACCGTCATCTTCAATTATCACTTTAAATGCGTCCGCACTGTAGTGAAGAAATATTTTAATATGCCTTGGAGCCCCATGCTTTATGGCATTGCCGATTGCCTCCTGTACTATCCTGAATACCAATACCTCTCTTTCAGTATCCAGTTCATACTCGTCACCTGTTTTATGGAAGCTACATTTCAGGTCTTTTGCAGAGCATATGTAGTCCAGTTCCTTTTGTATGGCAGCTTCCAGCCCTGCGGTATCAATGTAAGTGCTATTGAGCGTATGGCTTATATTGCGCAGGTCGGTTATTGCTTTTCCCAGCAACTCGTTACTTGTATTGGCTTTCTTTACAATTTCAGGCTCTCCGCTTGTATTTTTTATATTGTACAGGTGCATTTTTACCAAACTGAGCAATTGCCCTATGTTATCATGTATTTCTTCTGAAAAATGTTTTAGCGACAGCTCCTGCACCTCCAGCCTGCTTAGCAGCAGCTGGTTCTGATAATTTCCCTCCATAGCCTGTTTTTCTAATAGATGTTGGAATTGCTTTTTCTTGTGGGTGATAAGGAAAATGATTATGAAAAATGCAAACAGTAGCAGGATAAATGTACCTAATACAAAAACTATTACAGGAAAATCATTATTCATTTTGGGTTTTTTCTTGTTTGATTAGCAATGCAACAGCAATGCTAATGTAAGCAACAATATTAATAATTACCTGTATGACAATCAACGGTAGTTTATATTTTGAATTACTTTGTATCAGAAACTCAAAACACGCCCAAAAAAAGAAAGTACCTGTCATCAACAGCAATATTGCTGACCAGAAAATAAAATTAGGACTCCTGTAAATATTAAACGTGGTATCATTTTTCAACAAGTGGAAAAGTGCTGCTAACGCCATGCCAATACTTAAGACACACTCCACCATTAACATATTTGTATTAACTTTGTTTATTGGCTGCAAAAATGCCATATTTATCCCTCCCAGCATTATACTACCAAATGAAATACTAATAAGAAGTCCTTTACCGGGCTTCTTATTAGTATAAAATACAAATGCATAGGCAATAAGTGCAAGCTCTACTATATTATAGAAATGATAACCGTACGCTTTTGATATGGAATAATAACCCAATACAGCACTAACCATCTCATTAACAAATGTCAATACACCTAAAATGCAGACAAATTTTAATGAGGCTTGCATTCGTTTATAAGCGCGAACAGAAATATAACACAATGATAATAAAACTGCGTAGTAAAAATACAATATTGCAATCAACATATGTTTTTCCTATTCAGATTTGAGTGTGAAAACTACCATTACAACTATGGATAAATAACTGTACTTGCATGGCCGAATGCTGGATTAAGTGGATCATAAGAACCTGCTGCTATTTCTGGCCAAACATTTTCAAGCACCTGATTATTATAAAAAACATGTGTTTGATTATCCATAGCCCCAACAATTACTAAAGTCATTTCGCCCGATGGTTTTTGACCTAAGATTATCTGTATCTTATCAGGTTTGGTTGTGTTAGGTGCGCTTTGGGATGTTTTACTGTCATTAATAATACTCTCCATTTTTTCAGTATCAACAAAAAACGCAACATAGTCCCCGGGTAATTTACCTGCCTGAAATGCAGCTATGTAGCCTTGAGCAATTTGCCTGCTAATAAATGTTGCATCCAGCAGGTCTATATTTACACTATTTGCAAATACTTGTGTTGCTGTGGAGACAGCTCTATCGTGTGTTGCTTTTAATGCTTTTAATTCTTGTTCTTTTGCTGCCAATTTTTCTTGCAAATCGGCAATCTGTTGCGCTGGTGTGAGATATTCCATATAAATTATCTTTTTTGTGTAAGCAAATGTAAAACATCAGGCTACACTTTCATACCGTGTTTTCCCCGTATTTATAAAAAAAGCCACGCACTGTATGGTGCATGGCCTAAAAAATAATCTATAGTTAATAAATCTGCTATGGCACTTCTACCACATTTAAAATATCGTTCAAAATTTGTTCGCTTGTGATGTTTTCGGCTTCGGCTTCGTAGGTAAGGCCAATGCGGTGGCGCATTACATCATGGCAAATTGCCCTCACATCTTCAGGTATTACATAGCCGCGGCGCTTAATGAATGCGTAAGCTTTGGCCGCCAGCGCAAGGTTAATGCTGGCGCGGGGTGAGCCGCCGTAGCTGATGTATGGTTTTAGCTTAGCCAGCTTGTACTCTTCAGGAAAGCGGGTGGCAAAAACTATATCCAATATATACTGCTCTATCTTCTCATCCATATACACCTCGCGCACCAGTTTACGGGCGCGGATAATATCTTCTGTTTTTACTACCTGGTTTATTTTCGTCATCCCACCGGGGTTAAGATTGGTGCGTATTATCTGGCGCTCTTCTTCCTTTTTAGGATAGGTGATAATGATCTTCAGCATAAACCTGTCCACCTGTGCTTCAGGCAGTTCATAAGTACCTTCCTGCTCTATAGGGTTTTGTGTTGCGAGTACGAGGAATGGCTCTTCAAGCGGGTAGGTGCTATCGCCTATGGTTACCTGGCGCTCCTGCATGGCTTCAAGCAATGCGCTTTGCACTTTGGCGGGGGCGCGGTTTATTTCATCTGCAAGAATGAAGTTAGCAAAAATAGGGCCCTTACGCACCGCGAACTTATGCTCCTGCGGGTTGTACACCATGGTGCCCAGCACATCGGCCGGCAACAGATCAGGCGTAAACTGTATCCTGGCGAACTTTGCGTGTATGGCTGAGGCCAGCGACTTTATGGCAAGTGTTTTTGCCAGACCGGGTACACCCTCCAGCAATACGTGGCCATTGGCCAGCATACCTATCAGCAGGCGTTCTACCATTAGCTTTTGCCCTACCACGGCCTTATTCAGCTCCATGGTCAGCAAATCAATAAAAGCGCTTTGCTGGTGTATGCGCTCATTTAATTCCCTTATGTCAACCGAAGATGATATTTCCATAGATAAATTTAAATTCTGAAATCAAAAGTAGAAAAGGTAGCACATTAAGTTACAGAAGCGGAGGAATTTAACTTTTTTTAAAAACGTATAGTGCGTTTAGGATAGCTTAAAGTAAAACACCGCCCCCTTACCTGGCGCGCTTTCAGCCCATATGCTTCCTCCGTGCTTTTCAATAATCCGTTTTACTATTGGCAGGCCGAGGCCGTTGCCTTCAAACTCAATATGCAGCCGCTGAAATGCGGCAAAAAGCTTGTGGGTATCCGCCATATTAAAGCCTGCCCCATTGTCTTTCACATAATAAGCATCGCTCTCAGCAATGTGCCCTATTTCTATCTCCGGGTCTGGCGTGTTAGATGAGTATTTCAGCGCGTTACTTATCAGGTTAGTAAACACCTGGGTTATCATTACTTTTTCAGCGTTCATGGGCGGCAGGGGAAGTAACTTAACCTTTGCATGGGGGTTAATATGGCTGTTGGCCTGCAATACCTCGTTCACAATACCTGTAGTATCAAGCGCGCTACGCTTAATGTCAGTAACTCCAAGCTTTGAAAACTGCAGGAGATCGCGGAGTAACCCTCTCATATTCGCGGTTATCCCGGCTATCGCGCGCAGCAACTCCAAATTGTCATCATTAAGCTGGCCATCTTCATCAAGCAGCAGCAGGGCTATCATTTCAATGCGGGCGAGCGGGGCATTAAGATCATGAGCCGCAGATGCGCTGAAGGCTTCAATATCTTCCATTTGCTTCTTCTGCTCCGTTACATCCACCACCGTTGCAAGGCCGGCTATCAATTCTGCTTTATCATTATATACCGGGCTTGCCGAAATGGATACCCATATACTGCGGCCATCGCGGGCTTTTACATTTTCTTCGAAAGTTTCAGACTTCCCTTTTGCTATATCCCTGAGGCGTGACCGGTATGTATCATGCAGCTCATCTTTTATGAACAATTCAAAAACGTCCTTTCCTTTAATCTCCTCCTCGGTATACCCAAACAGCACAGAGAACCCGTGATTGCAAAAAGAAATGCGGCCATTGGTATCATAGTAAATAACACCTTCCCGCAGTGCATTAACCAGCGTACGGTATTTTTGCTCACTTTTAGCTATCTGCGCTTCGGCCAAATGGCGTTTTTCATCTTCCTGGTTCAGCCGTCTTGCGTATAAGTATACAAATATTAATACAAGAAAAACCATGAATGCACTTTCCAGCACTGTACCGTAAGTGGATTCGAAAAGCTGTGCTTTTTCGCCCATCAGCCTGAGATAGCCAAAAAGCAGAGGTATTAACAAAATTATTGGAATAGCTTTTCGAGCCATGCGCCCTCCGGCAAAGCCAGATCCGGCTACACGCATAAAATTACCGGGCGGCATTTCAATAAGGGCAACACTAAAGAACGACAGGTATGCAATTGCAGTATTAAGTGCCATTGGCACAAACGCACCGACGCGATAAGTGACTTCAAGGTTATAGACATATCCAATAATTGCCAGGTAAGAGACGAGAAACCCTGCGACTTTAGTAATATCATTAATAAGCAGCAATGGCCTGGACGAGCGATAAGCATTAAAAAGTATAAACCCACAGAGCATGAGCAACAATGCAGAATTGGGCGCAATGGTTCTGAAACTTTCGCCAGTGTTTAGCTCATCATAAAACAGCCACTTATCAAACTCCAGGTTAGTAAGACCTGTTAAGTCAAAGAACTTGAGCACACCGATAATTAAAACCAGGCTACCCAGGTGCACTGCCGTAACCCGAGCCAGACGCATGCAAGCCATGTACAAAAAAAGCCAGGAGCCCAGTAAAATAAAACAAATAGCCGTCACCGGATTCATGGCAGCCCCATACGTAAAGCCTGTTAATCTAACAACATTGAATTCGTAGCCAATAATAGAAATGACACCGATGCTAAAAACCATCGATGTAACGAAATAGGAAAAAGCTATCGGTATTTTTCGTTGTAATGCCATACTTTGCGGCTAAATATAGTTATATAACGTTAGACGCCAATGTTTAAAGACATTTTTTTGAAAAATGAAGCAAATTTCACCTGCCAGGGAAGGCCTTCCCGAGCCCTAAACTCCGAAAAGAGTTCTTGTTTCTAACAAAAAATGTTTAAGAGCGGGCTAAACCCAAAGAAAAACTCCCACAAAACCCGCTGCAAGCAATTGCAGAAAAACATTATGCTAAAAAATAGTATTACATATCCTGTTTTTTCGGGTAAAAATAAGCTACTTTTACCGCCCTTACATTAAAATTATGGAATATAGAGAAATTGTTTCGGTTACCGGCCTAAGCGGCTTATACCAGTTATTGAGTACCAAAAGCGATGGCGCAATTGTTCGCAATGTAAGCGACAAGACGACAAAATTTATTTCCGCCCGCCAGCATAACGTAACTCCATTAGAAAGCATCGAAGTTTACACTGTAGCTGATAACGTGCGCCTTCATAACGTTTTTCAGAATATGCAGGAACATGAAGCCGCTGTGCCAGTTATAGATCATAAATCTGCTTCCAAAGCAGCGATATCAGCCTATTTTAAAACAGTGTTCCCTGAATTTGATGAAGACAGGGTATATGTGAGCGATATGAAAAAAATGCTGAAATGGTACGAACTGCTTAAAAGCAACGACCTGCTGCATTTTGAAGTGGCAACGCACACTGAAGGCGCTGATGAAGAAAGCACAGCGGAAAACGCCGGTGTAGAAGAGTCGGAAGCTAAAAAAAATGAAGAGCCTGCCGCTGAAGCTGAAGATGCTGAAGTGAAAGCACCAAAAAAGACGGCCAAGAAAAAGAAAGAAGGCGAATAGTAGGCTTAAAAAATTAAGAGCAGATGCGTTATGAACCATCATACCGCATCTGCTCTTAATTTTATGTTACTAACACCGGAAGTATTACTTGTTCAGGAACATATGAAAAGTATCACCCCTGAGCCCCACCCGGGTCGCCTCCAGCGGTATAACTTCAGTAGGGGCAATATTGCCAAGGTTTACGTTGGCGCCGAGCAACTCAAGAAAGTAAACCTGCTGCGCCTTTTGAGGCGCTTCCCATATTATTTTTTCGTATGGTATTTGTGTTAGTATTTCCTGTACCAGGCCTTCCCTTACTTCGCCTGACCCTCTGTATATGCCTACATTTCCGGCTTCCCTGGCTTCAGCTATTACGTATGTAGCACCGGCTTCCAGCTCCGCTTTCATCAGTTCTATCCATTTATAAGGTGCCATAATATGGGTGGCGTCTTTGGAGCCTACCTCAGAGTGAACTGTGACATGCTTCGCCAGCTTTTCTATATACCCGCACTTTTCAATATGGGGTATATTTATAGAGCCGTCAGAAACTTCAACATGGTCAAGTCCGTATTCCTTTATTACATTCAGGTAATCATCAAACTGATTACGTACCAGAAAAGCCTCGAACAATGTTCCGCCAAAATATACAGGTATGTTGTAACTGCGATAAATATCGATTTTCTCCCTCAGGTTATTGGTTACATAACTGGTGCCAAACCCAAGCTTAACAATATCAACATAAGGTGCTGATACGGAAAGAAAATCCCTCACCCCTTCCAGGCCCATGCCTTTATCCATTACCATGGTTATACCATAGCCGCGGGGTTTCTGTGTACGGTCTGGTATATTATTTAATGCGAAATTCATATTTATATAGTTTTACAACGGTAAATCCGGTATCGGGTTAAGGGTATACAATTATTCAGCCAACCAATGCTAACCTATGGCCTGCTCCAGGTCTTCTATAAGATCACTGATATCTTCAATGCCAACACTCAGCCTTATCAGAGAATCAACGAGTCCATTTTTTATCCTGTCTTCGCGAGGAATTGAGGCATGTGTCATAGTTGCCGGATGGCCTATCAGGGACTCTACACCACCCAATGACTCGGCCAGCGCAAATAATTTGGTTTTCTTAAGCACGGAAAGAGCCTCCTCAATATTATCATCTTTAAGTGTAAACGAAATCATGCCGCCAAAACCGCGCATCTGCTTCACCGCAATGTGATGATTTGGATGGTCTTCAAAACCTACCCACAATACCTTCCCTACTTTTGGGTTGCCACGCAGGTAGCGGGCCACAGCGGCACCATTTTCGCAATGGCGCTGCATGCGCACGTGAAGTGTTTTTATACCCCTTAACACCAGCCAGCAGTCATGCGGGCCAGGCACTGCGCCGCAGCTGTTTTGTATAAACTTAAGTCTTTGCTCCAGGTCTTCATCATTCATGATGAGCGCTCCATGTACCACATCAGAATGTCCGCCGAGGTATTTGGTGGCGGAGTGCAGTACAATATCGGCTCCGAAATCAAGAGGATTCTGCAGGTATGGTGAGGCAAAAGTATTATCACATACAAGCAAAAGGTTATTTTCTTTCGCTATAGCAGCACAGGCGGCTATGTCTATTATATTGAGCAGGGGATTGGTAGGCGTTTCAATCCAAATCATTTTTGTGCGTTCGTTAATGCGGGACACAATGGATTGCGCGTCATTCATATCGATGAAATGAAAATTAATGCCATAATTGGCAAAAACTTTGGTCATGATACGGTACGTGCCGCCGTAAAGATCGTTTGAAACAATCACCTCATCGCCAGGGTGCAACAGCTTTATTACTGCATCGGTAGCGGCCATGCCACTTCCAAAGCATAAAGCGAAATTACCGTTCTCTATTGCAGCCAATGAGTTTTGTAATACCGTTCTGGTGGGGTTTTGGGTGCGCGCGTACTCATAGCCTTTGTGGTCGCCTGGCGCAGCCTGCACATAAGTGGAGGTTTGGTATATGGGGGTCATAATAGCACCCGTGGTTGGGTCCGGCTCCACGCCCGCATGTATTAATTTAGTATCTAATTTATAATTATTGCCTGCCATATAGTGTTGGTTGTAGTGATGCAAAGGTATTGGTTTGCGCTCTATTTACAGAATAGCGGTTTTGTTTTTCATTATGGGTGCTAATAAGGGTGCCCTATTCGTAAAAAACAGATGCGGGCAGCATATTTATCTGGCAATAAATGCCAGCTATATCCATAAATCCTCATCTTTATACCTGAATATCAGAACGATGAAGCAAACCCTACCTCAAGTTTATGGAAACACAAATACGCTACCTTGCGGTTGCTGACCCAGCGGCTCATAAGGTTAGATACATTGCCAGGAGGCAACATAACGCTATATTTCTTTATGTATTAGCAGAGACAGCCTTACATTTGAATACTACAAAGTGTATGGCTACAACGCACTTACGACGCGATATATACAAACGAACGTTTTGCTGCACACCTTGTAACCGCCGTGGTTTTACAGGTTATTTACAATTTAATTAACGCATATAGCAAAGGTATTATCTACCTTTGCCGCATTATGATATTAAGGCTTATTACGTGCATGTTGGTGATAGCGGTCATTTACCGGCTGCTTCAAAAATACGTAGTGCCCCTATTCCGCATTACCTCGGCCACTAACGACCACCTGAGGAAGATGCAGGGGCAGATGGATGAGATAAATAAAAAAATGAACAAAAACATGCACTCTAAAAAATCAAAAAGGGACAGTGATTATATTGACTATGAAGAAATAAAATAGGGTCCCGCAACCCGTGCGGAACCCTACAGTGTAGTACTTAGT
>JACMPD010000127.1 GCA_014377675.1 Taibaiella sp. | reverse complement strand
ATATTGAAGCCACCGGCCACCGCCACCACACGGGCGGTCATATCGCCGTTAGCCCCGCTCAGTTCTGATAATTGCAGGTCAAAATTCCGGATGTTCGTGTTGTGAATTTCAATCGCGGTAGCTGTCCTGTGGGCCGAATCGGAATTATCACGCTGCCATTTGTCTATTTTAATATTGTTATCGGTACCAGCTTTTATCTGGTCATCAAGTTTATTGAGCTTTTCATTTATCATTACAACTTCGCCGTGCTGCGCCTGCATTCCAGCCATCCGTGCTTCAATAGCAGCCGGCTGCTGCAAATCAAAGCTTTCCTGCATCCTTATATTCTCTGCCTCGAAAGCGCTTTGCTCTTCATCATGCTGTATGGTTGCCGCTGCTATATTTTGTGCCAGTGCCCTCGCTTCAGCCCGTAACGTATTTAATAAAAGTTCTTTTTGCTGTCTGAGCGTATTTAAATCCGCGACCTCTTTTTGCTGTGTATTTACACGCGCAGTTATATTATTCAGGTCGTTAACACGGTTGCTGTCAATATACGGATGGTCAATACTGCCGCAAAGCGGACATGGTTCGCCCTCCGCTATTTTATCACGGTCGGCTTCATAGTTTTTCACCAAAGCCTCCAGCTCTGCTATCTTTCGGAGTGCATCCAGCTTCGCACCTGCCTGTTCGGCTGCTCCGGCTATGTTACCCAGGTCGGCGGCCTCCTCATCTATGGCTGCGGTTTTGCGCTCTTTGTCTGCATTATACCGCGTTATATCCTGTACCAGTTTATTATAACGTAGTGATCTTTCTTTTTGCCGTCCTGCATTCGCTATTTTCAATGGCAACACCCTATCCAGTTCTTTAAGCTCATCCTCAGTGTTACCCGCCAGTGCAATTACACGTTCCCTAGTCAATGCGGCAATCTGCGTATTGTTACTCTCTTTCTTATCTGCCGATTGCTGGTATTGCTGGTTGTACTTTGTTTGTTCGGACTGCTTTTGTACCAGGTTGTCCTTTTCTGCCGCAAGCTGCCGCACAAGGCCGGCAACCTTTTGTTCATTCATAGCAAGGTCGACCAATACCTGCTGCAGCTTACTCAGCTCCGCTGGAATCGTTTTGTATTTGCCATTGCTTTGCAGCCAGGCGTTCAGCTCCTCTAATTCATTACTGAGGGCTGTCTTTTCTCTTTCTTTTTCTATAACGCTTTCTTCATTGTTTCTGAACTCCCTTTCAATTTCAGCCTGCTCCCTCCTTGCATCGGCAAGCAGCTTCGCTTCGTTTTTAATTTGCTCATCTAACTTTATTGTACTGTCAATGTGGGGAACTGCTTCAGTCTCCAGCAGCTCCCCCGCCGCAAATTCCGCTGATTTTTCTGCGTGATGCGCACTTGTTGTAACCTCACTATCCAGCAGCTCCGGTATATCAAGCTGCAGCGCTTGCACCAGCCTGCCGAGGTTGCTCATGCGTAACTGCCCGTCCTCAAACCGCTGCAGCGCAGTGCGGAACTGGATGGCTTTATTGTGCCGGGCAAATTGATTTATCGCCGGTGCCATCCCCTCCAGTTCGGCCTGGTGAGCCATGGAGCGTTCGTGCAGCTGTGTTCTTTTTGCATGTAGTTCCTGTAGCTTATTGAGCCACTCAATGCTCGAAAATAGCGCCTTTATCTGTTGTTTTGCTTTGTTTGCTTCCGCTAAATAATTCGTCTTGCTCAGATTCAATTCATCTAATCGCTCATCATTCAACAATGGGGTACTGTCCAAGTGCTCTGTTAGCTTATCCAGTTCTTTTTTCTGGTTATCCGCTTCACGAAACACAAAGGCTGAAATATCTGAATAAATGCCCGTATCTGTCATTTTCTCCAGCAGTTGCGACCTCTCGTTTTCTGTCGCTTTTAGAAAGCGGGTGAAGTCGCCCTGCGAAAGTACTACAGACCTTAAAAACTGTTCATAATCAAGCCCGCATAATCTCACAATCTCTGCATCTACATCCCTTATTTTCTGGGTACCTACCAGCTCCCAGTCCGTGCCAGTGTAGCGCGCCAGCTCTCTTTTCACCTGCTGCAGGTTACCATCATGCTTGCCCCTGCTCCTGGCTACGCTCCACTTGGCGCGGTAGGTCTCATTGCCCGCCAAAAATTCCACTTCCGCATAGCACTCACCGGTGTGGCGGGTCATTATTTCAGTTACATCACTTGGGTGGCGGTGTACCCTGCCGTAAAGCGCCACACAAATAGCGTCAAGCAATGTCGTTTTTCCCGATCCTGTAGCGCCGGTTATAGCGAACAGCCCGCTGTCAGCAATGGGTCCAACATCAAATCTTACCGTATGTTCACCTTTAAGCGAATTGAGATTCAGTAGCTTTACTCCGAGAAGTTTCATTGGGGTAATTTATTTATATAACGGTATATTAAGTTTTAAGCAGCGTGCTCTGACTGCTGCCATTTTTCCATAGCCTCATTAAAAGTGGCTATCAGTTCACTATGGTCGCCACCGGGGTTTTGTGATTCGCATCGCTTTAGAAAAACGGAATGCACATCCAGCTCATCAAGTGATAATGCTTCAGTAGCATGGTCTGCCATGGTGGTAGCGGTCGTCTTTCTCTTCTGCTTTATAACCAGCGATCCGATATGCGCCATCTTTGCAACGATCGCATTCAAGTTAGCTTCCAGTTCGGGCAGGTAAGTATCGGTAACTACTTCCACCTCCAGCCATGCCGGGTATGGCAACGACTCATCGGGGAATGCAGTTAATTTCTGCCTGATTCCCAAAGTGTCGCCGCCCATTTTTTTTATGCGGCGCGGTGCCGGCACTCCTATCTCTTCAATCACCGGCGATGAGCCAGGTATAAAATCAATAACAATTACCTTCTTGCCATGGTCGGCCTCAGAATAACCCAGCGCAACCGGAGATCCCGAATACCTGATGTGCGGCTGGCTATTTACCAGTTGCGGTCGGTGTAGGTGCCCAAGCGCTATATAGTCATATTCCGCCGGGAAGTCACCGCTGCCTACCTGCCCCAGGTTGCCAACAAAAATGTCTTTCTCGCTGTCGCTTGTGGTTGCTCCCGCCGCAAACAAATGCCCGGTGGCTATCACCGGCACTCCACTGTTTTTATATTCTGTTATATGGGGCACCAGTTGCCGGTAGTGCGCCGCTATACCCTGCTTAATTCGGGTTTCGCGCTCAGCACTCGTCTCGCCTGATACGGAAAGCCGTATATCTTTATCTCTCAGAAATGGGATGGCGCAAACTATAGCCTCCAGGGTACCGTCCTTTGCCTTTATGGGTATTATTTCCTCATGTACCTGCTCTGGAACGCCACCGGTAATGTGAATATCCATTTGCCGCAGCAGTTCCTTAGGCGCATTAAGGGTGGACACAGAGTCATGGTTGCCTCCTATTATCACAAGGTGCCTGCAGCAGGTCGTTTTCACTTTCAACAAAAAGTCATAGTACTGCCTCAGGCTGCTGTTGGGCGGGTTGCCGCTGTCAAAAATATCGCCAGCTACAATAAGCAGGTCAATTTTCTGATCTTCAATTGTGTTTATCAGCCATGTAAGAAAGTATTCATGGGCATCAGTAAAGTCAAGGTGATTAAGCCGCCTGCCCAGGTGCCAGTCAGCGGTATGCAGTACTCTCATCGTTAATTTTGAATCCGCAATTTAAAGCTTTTTAAAGGAATAACCGTCAGGCAAACACATTACAATTAAACCAATTTCCCACCCAATATCCTGTTTATTCCGCCACTTCTTCCCTCGGCGGCCTCCTGCTTCCTTTATACAGCTCATACTCCATCAACCGGCAATCAATGGTGCTGTTATAAAACTCTATTCTTCGTTTAGCCTTCAACCCTATTTTTTTCCCAAGGTCAGGGTTACCGGTGAATACATAGCCGTAGTAGCCGCCGCATTGTTTCTTCATAAAATCGCCTATGCGGGCATAGGTGTCCATCAGTTCTTCTATCTCTCCCAGCCTTTCGCCATATTCCGGGTTCACGAACATAACGCCTTCACCGTTCTCTGGCACCAGCGTATCCGCAAAATCGCACACCCTGAAATCAATCAGCCGCTCCACCCCCGCGGCCACGGCGTTTTTACGGGCATTGGCTATGGCCACATCGCTGTAGTCAGTCGCTATTATTCTAAGGCCGGGAATATCCTTTACCTGGCTTTCCAGCATATCCATTTGGGTGCGATAAACAGCCTCGTCATAACCTACAAGATGCATAAATGCATAGTTGGTTCTGAAAAGTCCGGGGCGTGTATTGGTAGCCAGCAGTGCGGCTTCAATAGCCACTGTACCTGAGCCACACATAGGGTTTACGAAGGGCGCTTCTCTGTTCCAGAGGGTTGCCATTATAGCTGCCGTTGCCAGCGCTTCCAGCATTGGGGCGCGGCCCGGTATTTTCCTGTAACCGTGCCGGGCCAGTGAGTCGCCTGTGGTATCAACGAAAATTTCGGCGTCCTCATTTTTCCAGAACAGGTGTATCACTGCGCCGGTAAGTTCGGCACCGGTAGCGGGGCGGGTGCCTCTCACTTCCCGCAGGCGGTCAACTATAGCGTCTTTCACCCTCAGGTTGGCGAACATGCTGTTGTTGATAGTGTCGTTCAAAACATTGCTCGTCACAGAAAAGTAGCCCGGATCCGGCAAAATATCTTCCCACGGTATGTTCTGCAGGTTTTTATAAATATCATCGGCGTTATCAGCTGTAAATTTTTTGAGACTGTACAACACCTGGCTGGCGCAGCGCAGGTTAAGGTTGAGCCTGATACAATCATTGATATTGCCATTTATCCGAACACCGGTCACGAAAGTCTCCTCGGTTTCAAACCCCAGTTCCTCCACTTCCTTTTGCAGGTATGGAGCAATTCTCTTATGACAGGTAATGGTAATGGGTGCAATAGTTGTATATAAAGACATGCTGCTAATTAAAAGTAAAAAATATTGCATCAAATGTAGGCAAAGCAAAACGAAGCCACGGAAGAAAGACGTCTTTTTCTTTTCGACCCCTATAATTAAAAAGGTATTCACCCGTCAAATTTCCCTATAAAAAATGGCACGTCTTTAACGCGCCCCTGTAACCCAATGATTCCGGTAATGCCCGGAAACCTCCCCGTGTTTCGTTAAAAATAACATAATTGCTTGCCCTGAAAATAATTAGGTTATTTTTGTAGTTATTCAACTTTTAAAGTTACGTTACTGTATTTTGAATCTGATCTATGGCCATTGACATAAAAAAAACCGGAACAAAAACAATTACTACAAAATCGAGAGCCAAAGCCTCGGTGCGCATTTTGTGGCGAAGTTTTGTTTTCTTACTCATATTATTCATTATTCTCATTTTTGCAATTGACCATGGCATGATGGGCTACATGCCTTCTATGACAGAGCTTGAAAACCCGCAAAGCGCACTTTCTTCAGATGTATATGCCGGCGACGGGGCCACAATTCTGGGCCGCTACTATGTACAGGACAGGTCAAATTGTAAATTCATTGACATCTCCCCTACCGTTATCAATGCCCTCCTCGCTACTGAGGATGCGCGTTTTTTCGAGCATTCAGGTATAGATCCTATAGCCACTGTTGCCATCCCGGTTTATGTGCTGCTGCATAAAAAACGTGGCTCTTCCACCATCACCCAGCAGCTGGCTAAAAATCTTTTCCCGCGTAATTCTGAGAGCATATTCACCCTGCCATTTTTAAAACTAAAGGAGTGGGTGCTGGCAGTAAAGTTGGAGCGCAACCTGACTAAGAATGAAATAATTACACTATACTTAAATACGGTGCCATTCGGCGATAACGTATTTGGAATACGCAATGCATCATTAACTTTTTATAATAAAATTCCTTCAAAAGTTGCCGTTGATGAGGCAGCAGTGCTCATAGGTATGCTCAAGGGCAATACCATGTATAACCCAAGGCGCAACCCGACAAGGGCAAAGAACAGGCGCAACACCGTACTTGACCTTATGGTTAAGCACAACTTTCTGACACCAGAAATTTCGGCGGAACTGCAGGCGAAGGAAACACCGCTCAACTACCATAAAATAGATTACCATGATGGCATTGCGCCCTACTTCAGGCAGGTGCTGGAGCAACAGGTAAAAACTATACTTAAGGATATTAAAAAGCCGGACGGCAATGACTATAACCTGTACCAAGACGGGTTGAAAATTTACACCACCATTGACGTAAAAATGCAACGCTACGCCGAAGAGGCCATGCAGGAACACCTTACCGTACTGCAAAAGCAATTTATGGCTCAACCCGGCTACGTAGACGGTGCCATCTGGACAAAGGCCAATGCTAATGTGCAGAATATATTAAATACCAGCATAAAAGCAAGCGACCGCTACCAGGCATTCCGCGACCTTGGCATGACCGAAAAGCAGGCGATGGCGGAAATGAAAATACCTGTCAAAACCCACGTTTTTGCCTGGAATAAAGAGCATTCTAAAGATACCACCATCAGCCCGATTGACTCAATCAGGTACATGAAAACCTTTCTGCAAAGCGGATTTATGGCTATGGACCCTTTCACAGGTGAAGTGAGGGCATGGGTGGGCGGTATTGACCATAGCTACTTCCAGTTTGACCACGTTAACACCAATACTAAACGGCAGGTAGGCTCTACCATTAAACCTTTGCTGTATTGCTTCGCAGTAGACAATGGCTTTTCTCCTTGCGGTATCGTTTCCACCTCGCCTCAAACCTTCCCTACTCTAAAAAAACCATATGACGCCGGTGGCTCGGAAGAGGGCGATGTACCTATGAAATACGCGCTCGCAAAATCACTGAACAACGCGGCTTTGTATATATTAAAACAGGTTGGCATCGATGCCTTTGCCGATTTTGCACATAAGTGCGGCATAGGCAGCCGGTTAGACAAGGTGCCGGCCATAGCACTCGGTGTTTCAGACATATCATTGTTTGAAATGATGGGTGCCTATACTATGTTCCCCGGCGGCGGCATGAATACGCAACCCTACTATATGATACGCATAGAGGATAAAAATGGTATGCTGATCAAAAATTTCGCTCCCGTTCAGAAAGACATCATCAACCCGAATACAGCATTCAAGATGGTGAAAATGATGCGTGGTGTGGTAGATATGGGTACGGCGCACCGTATTAGGTTCCGCTACAACATGACCAATGACATTGCCGGTAAAACAGGTACCACCAACAAGCAGGCCGATGCCTGGTTTATGGGTTATACCCCGCAGTTGCTGGCCGGCGCGTGGGTCGGTTGCGATGATCGTGAATTCAGCTTTAAAAGGCAGGAACTCGGACAGGGTGCTGCTGCGGCACTACCTATATGGGCTTTCTTCATGAGGCGCGTGTATGCTGATAAAACCCTCAACATAAACCCGAATGCCAGATTTGTGCAACCAGAAGGCTTTGATGACTGCGGCGCGGGAACTGAAGCCCCGCTCTCTGACTCTGCTGGGTCCAAAACGATACTTAAATTAAAACAGAGCCATATACCGGAAGAAGACATTGAGAATGGAGGTCGAATCCTCGAGGACGAATGATAAAATGATAAAGACAACAAAATTATGTAATTGACCCTACGCTTCCCCTGATGAAAAAATTACCGAAATTTGTCGCGTGTCTCCTCACAACAGTGCTACTCATGGCAGTGGCCCTATACAACGGTTTCCCGCTTGTAGAAGGCGACACAGGAAGCTATATCGCATCTGGTATAGAACAATCAGTCCCGCCTGACCGCACTCCGTTTTACGGTCTTTTTGTCCGCATAACCAGTATGTGGGCTTCGTTGTGGTTGCCAATCATCGCCCAATGCCTGCTGCTCACTTTCGTATTGCGGAGGTTTATCAGATCGTTTTTTACCGAGGCACTCCCTTCCAATATATTACTGCTTATTGTACTGCTCATTACGTCATTCACATGCGTATCATGGATCGCGGCTTTTCTTATGCCTGACGTATTTGCAGGTATATTACTGCTCTCCATATTGCTTTACTTACCCAACAAAAAGAAAAACAGTTTTTCAGGTATAGTTTACCTTCTTATCATTACCCTATGTATCATCATACATAATTCTCATTTTCTTATTACTGCTGCATTTGCATCACTTATACTGGTTTATGCACTATTCACCCGGAACAAAATACTAATACTGCGCAATACTGCCATGATAGCCATATCGGTCAGCTTCTTTTTTCTCGTGCACTTTATTAACGACAATAATGGAAATGGGTTCGCTTTCTCAAAGAACAGCTACCAGTTTATGATCACTAAGTTCGCGGAAACAGGTATTCTAAAAAATTACCTTGATGACAACTGCGATAAAAAACACTTTGCCATTTGCAGCTTCAGGAATGAAATACCGCCCGTTTCCTGGGAGTTTTTGTGGAGTGATTATAGTCCGCCATACAGGGCTGGCGGCTGGGAAGCACACCGGGCAGAGTATGAATACATCATACACGATGTTTTCAACACAGCCAAATACCGCAACTTGTTCATACAAAAATCATTTATTTACTCATTACGGCAATTGGTGACATTTAATGTTCCAGATGTGTGTACGTTCCACGGGCCTGACTCACAACCCTACAGGTACATTAAATTGTACTTTGAAGACGAAATCGGGGCATACATATCCGCAAAACAAAACAATGGTGGTTTTCACGGGGAAACCTGCAACATCTTTTATTACGTTTATTTTGCGCTGAGTGTCGCAATGCTCCTTTTTCTCTTCCCGCGCCTGATGACTACCGAAGTAAAATTTACATACGCCTGCGTACTGATATTCCTCCTGGTCAACGCATTTGTTTCCGCCACGTTTTCCACGGTCATTAACCGGTTTCAAAGTCGTGTCTTCTGGGTGCTACCTGCACTCAACACAATATTGATAGTAAAATATTTATACTATCAATATTCTGCCAAACTAGAGTCACCAGACACACAAAAAGAAATCAGGTAATATAAGATTTCAGTTACATGATATAATTCAGGTAATTGACCATCGTTATCTTGACCTGCCTGACGCTTTTGAGATAATAAAGATGATAACCCCTATTACGGCTATAACTATAAAAATACCGAAGCCCATACCAGCTTTAAAAATGTCTCCTACAAGCTGGCAGCTGTTCAATGATAACATTGCGGCTAACGCGATCAAAAACAATGATAAGTTTTTCATAATGAAATTTTTAAGTGAAAAAATATATTTTCATGGCAATGAAAAATCATGCCAACCAGATGATTCGCCACGCCCACCTGTTCCATATTACAATCCCCAAACCAATCTGCACAAACCCACCGGTAACTTCGCCCAATAACCACATCAGATAAACCTATTTTTATTTATTGACCGATAGCATGATATTTGCACCCTGATGAGTATT
>JACMPD010000126.1 GCA_014377675.1 Taibaiella sp. | reverse complement strand
CAACGTGATAGGTCAACACATATTATTTGAACTATGCGTTAGCACCCAAATACAGGGCAGCATACCCCGTATATGTGTCACCATGCATACCCGGTTTTGCCCGCTCACCTAAACAATCCATCTTTGCCCTCTAACAATTTAAAAAACATGAAAAAACAGCACGACCAAACCCCCTATGCCGCCACCCGCGACGGCCACCTACTCAAAGAAAATAGAGATTGCTGCAAACCGCAAAAGAGAAAGTCATTAACAAGCTACATAGGTATATCCACCCGTATCTGCTTGCTGAACATTTTGCCCGCCGCATCCTTGCCATCAATTTTCCACATCACTGACCGCAATACTACCATAAGAGGTTTTTGGTTGGCAGTGCGCGGGTTACCCATTACACTCAGCCACTCCTGCGTTTTTTTACTGCTCAGCCGGCGGCTGCGTGCTGACTTTTGCACCGCGTTCCGTATATCACGGTTATCCGCATCTGCGAACTGTAGTTCGTTCTCGCTCAGTCCCGTTATATTACAATAGTTAGTGCCGGCTGGCATTAGTTTCCAGTCCGTGGTTTCACTCAGTTCTTCCAGTGGCAGGTTACCGTTTTTGCCCTTTAGTACTATTACAGTTTGGTAACGTTGCGCTATTTTTGTTACGTTGCCACCGCTTAGTTTTAGCTAGTTGCCCGCTATCCGCCCTTGTTGCCAGGTATATACCGCTCCATTGGCTTTGGTAAGGTCAGCTTTGCCTGATAGTTTAGCGCTCAGGCCCGGTATATGCACCGTTATTTCTTTAAATGCGGCAGTAAGTCCGGCTCCCGCGGGCATTACGGCAGCCGGCGGTGGAGGAGGCTTTGTTACGGCGGTGGCAGCATTGGTGGCTTTTTTTGCGGTATCACCACTCACCGGACTCAGCGTTACAGTTTTTGGCGTGTCTGTCGCCGGTGGTTTAGCAGGCGGTATTTCCGGTTTCAGGTCCGTAACCAGGTCTTGCAAGCGCGCCGGGTCGGTTTCTGTTACTATGGTTGCCGGGTCGCCAAGCTTTATAGAGCCGTGCGTTTTCGGCGGTAGGTCATTACACGAAATGAGGCCGGTAGTTACTATGCAGATAGCTATATATATGTTGCGGACTTTCATTTTTGCGGAATTTAACTACGAAAGTAAACGAATAAACTGAAAAGTAGGATGATGAAGCGTTTTTGTTACACAACCAGGCGCCTATTTATCGCACACCTCGCCCATCAGCTCTTCCGCATTGGGGTCGCCTATTGCTTTAGCCTTTTTAAAATCAGCACAGGCGCCGTCAAAGTTTTTGAGTTCACCCCTTATTTGGCCGCGCAGCGTCAGCGCGTTAGGTATGCGGAAGTCCAGCTTTATGGCTTCGTCAAGGTCAGGCAGCGCTCCCTCGTGGTCGCCAATGGTAAAGGTCACGTACCCCCTGCTAAAGTAGGCCTTGCCGTACTTGGGGTCGGCCTCTATCACCTTGGTAAAGTCAGCGGTAGCCAGCTCATATTCTTTCAGTTCCAGTTCGCAGTTTGCTTTGTTATAAAGCGCATCGCGGTAGTTGGGTATCATTTTTATCGCTTTGGAATACTCCTTTATCGCTGATTTATAATCTTTATTTTTATGTTTGGCGAGGCCGTCGCGAAAGTGGTCTTGTGCCGTCTGCGCTGTGGAGTTGATGGTGAAGCCAAGGAGAATGGCGGTTATTATCTTGTTCATAATCTATGTGTTTATAGTTTAATTAACGAGGTTCATTTCGTTCACCAGCCAGCCCGCGCCGCCGAATTTTTCTATTATAAAAAGCGTGTACCTGATGTCAACTGAAATATTGCGGCACCTGTTGGGGTCAAAAAGATAGTCGCTCATGGTGCCCTCGTACGCGCGGTCAAAGTTAGTACCTATCAATTCACCCCTGCCATTAAGCACCGGGCTGCCGGAGTTACCTCCTGAAGTATGATTAACCGCTATAAACGCCACAGGCACAGTAGTATCGCCTATAGACCACCGCCCAAAGTTTCTGGACCCATACAGCTCTTTTAGTTTCGCCGGCACTTTAAACTGTGCTTTTGAGGTATCGTCAAGCGCTATCACTTCCCCCAGCGTTGTAAGGTAGCTGTAGCCCGCAGGGCCATCAGGGTCAAGCCCTTTAATATCGCCATAGCTCAGGCGCAGGGTAAGGTTGGCATCAGGGAAAAACAGCTTGTCACTTTCGCGTTCCATCTGTGCTTTTATATACAGGCGGTTGAGGTAGTGTTTGCTGGCCCGGTAGGCTTCTATACGCGGAGTCAGGTTTTGTTTCCGGTGGGTGGCCACGGCATTATATAGTTTCCAGGCCGGGTCGTTAAGCAGCACGGAGCTGTCGGTAGTTTGGGCGCCTGCAGCAAATGCCAATAGTTTTTCTTTTGATGTGAGCAGCGAACGCTGATAGGTAAGGCGGGCCCAGCGCCTGTAACTCCTGCGGTGGGCCTTGTAGTCATGCCAGTAAAAATCAGGAAGGTCTTTTTTGCAATGTTTAAAATAAATGGGCATGAGTGATTTGAAAACATCTTTATCTGTTTCCAAGTCATAGTTTTTGTAAAACCAGCTCATGGCGTTTATTTGTTTGGTAAGGGTGTCGCGGAGCGCACTGTCACTAAAGCCCAGCCTGAACGATGCCGCAAGCCGCTCCACCATTGAGCCCTGTTGTATCAGTTCTATACCCAGCACTTCTTCCTTTATATGCTGGTCCTGGTAAATGAGGTTGTCCACCTCTTTTGCTTCTGCCTCAAGGCGCGGCAGTATGGTGCGGTAAACCGGGTTTGTAGAAGGCAGGGCGGCCCATGCGGCAAATACTTTTTCCTGCGCCCTCTTTTTATCGGGGGCATTGTTTATCCTGAGCCCTTCTATTTCCCCCTGCCATTTTTTCCATCCGTTGGCCACACCGGCGCGCTTTGATGTGTATTTTAAAAATATATCTCTTGAGGCGTCCATGTGTTTACTCCATGTAGCAAGTTTTTTGGTGCGTGCCGCAATGCTGATAGGGTCGTTAATAGCGTAAACCTGGTTGAGTTCAAATGATGAAATATACTCCATTGTGGTGCCAGGGAACCCGTACACCATAGAGAAGTCACCTTCTTTGTAGCCCCGGGTGCTAATGTTAAAAAATTGGTTGGCTGCATATGGTTTGTTGGTTGCTGCATAGGCCGCTGGTTTATTCTCTGCTCCGGCATACACCCTGAACACGCTGAAATCACCGGTATGGCGGGGCCACACCCAGTTTTCATCATCTCCGCCAAAAGTGCCAATGCCGTTGGGTGGAAAACACACAAGCCTTATATCCCGGAAAGTCTCCGTTATGGCTACCCAGTACTGGTTGCCTTCAAAATATGGTTTTATGGTGGCGTCATATCCGGTTTTTATTTCAAACTCTTTCTCCACGCCCTTAATGCGGGTGGCTATCAGGCTGTCGCGCTCAGCGTCACGCAGGGTGTCACTGATGCCTGGGAGTATTTTTTCGGTCACATTTTCCATACGGCGCACAAAGGTGACCGTTAGGCCGGGGCAGGGCAGCTCTCCGGCCTGGTTTTGGGCGAAGAAGCCATTGGCGAAGTAATCGTTTTGCACGTTGCTCAGGCCCTGCACCGTGCCGTAGCCACAGTGGTGGTTAGTAAGTATCAGGCCCTGAGATGAGATCACTTCACCGGTGCAGCCTTTGCCAAAAAGCACTACTGCATTATTAAGGCCGGTGCCACTTTCATTGTATAATTTATCTATTGGCAGCTCCAGGCCCATTTCTTTCATGGGTTTTTCATGGTTTTTAAGGGTAGCGGGTATCCACATTCCTTCTTTAGCCAGTGAGCGTGCAGGTTGTAAAATGGCTACAGAACAAATAATTAGATTTAATAATAAACGACAGCGATTTTTAATCGAAAACATACACTTTCTTTGATTTGCGAAAATAAATGTACAATTTTGCGGCAAAAGTCCCAACTTATTGTTACATTAGCCGAATATTACAGGATTTCTTTTTCAGAGCTATGAGAAAATATTTACTATTAATATTACTATCCACATTCTCGCAATTGCAGGTGGGTACCGCCCAAACCCTATTCACGAGCCCCGATACGGTGTGCGTAAGGCAGCCTGTGCAGCTGAACAGCACCAATTTAAGCGCTACCAACTACTATTGGGGGTTCTGCTCGGGGAACATATTCAATGCTCCCGGCGGCACCAACATGGGCAGTTCGTTCGGCTTTCATGACCCCGCTAATATTGATATTACCAGGGATAAAGATGGTTTGTACTATGGCTTTGTTGTGAACTCAAGTACCAGGGAATTTTTAAGATTGAACTATGGCACAAGCCTTGACAATGTACCAACCGTAACCAACTTCGGTAGCCTTACTGACGGATTGCCCGTTCACCCAACGTCATTATACATCGTTTATGACACAACCGCTAAAAACTGGTTTGTGTTCGTTACCGGAGGATATGACGCTTCTGAATCAACTGTAGGCCGTATTGACTTCGGGCGTTCACTCAATAACCCAAGACCCAATGTGGCGAATTTCGGCAATATGGGGGGCAATTTTAACGGACCAAAAGGGATATTTGTAGCAAAAGACACTAACGGTTTGTGGTACGGTTACCTGGTTAACCGCTATTCAAATGATCTTATACGCCTTGATTTCTCTTATAATGTATCCATTACCCCCATTACCACTAACCTTGGCAACGTGGCTGGTGTATTGAATGCGCCATCAGACATGGCTGCAATTAAAGACAATGGCAACTGGTATTTATTTGTTACTAACAGGGCAAGCAGCACAGTTGTCCGTATTGATTTAGGGCCTGTACTTGATAATTTAACACCGACTGCTTTAAACCTGGGTGATTTTAATTTCAGGATATTGGAGCCATCATCCATCAGCATTAACAGGGACTGTGGCAAATTGTTTGCCTACGTAACTGACAGCACCACCAGCCAGCTTATAGCTATTGAAATGCCAGTGGCTACCGGACCGTATAACTCTATTGACTACGCGGTGGTGGGCGGTATGAACTATCCTTCAGGCATATCAAGCATCATTCGTGATCAGGATAATCTGTACGCCTTCATTACCAATACAAGAGATTCATCACTTACCAAACTGAAGATAAGCCAGTGCACCAATTCATCTATACCGTCTTTCTCTGAAGTGACGCCACCTATCTATTATTACAATGATACGGGCGTTTTTAATATCTATTATGTGATAGACCAGGGGTTGCCCACTATGCAGGTAGAATGTAAGGAAATAACTGTATTGCCCATACCTTCTATTGCAATTAATCCTTTGTCAACCATATGTAAAGGCGATACAATAAAACTATATGCTATAAGCAATACCGCAGATTCTTTCGTTTGGCTGTCTGACTATAACATTGATACGGCTTACCGCAATACCGACACGCTGAAAGCATGGCCTGCCTATACTACCGACTACCATTTAATAATCGGTTATCCTGATGGTTGTATAGTAGATACCAACCTGCATGTAGATGTAATAAAAGTACTCGCTGACGCCGGCCCTGACAGAACAATAGGTGACGGTGCATCAACAACACTCGGTGGCCCTAATATGTCACTTGGCGGTGCTTTTACCTACCAGTGGACTCCGTCAACCTATCTTGAAGAAACACGTTATCCGTTCCCTGTGGCTAATGTGCCGAATGACTTTGTATATGTGGTTGAGGTAACCACACAGGTTTTTTCCCTTACCTGCACTGCCCGCGATAGCGTAGTAGTACACGTGAACTGCGGTGACTTTTATCTGCCTAATGCCTTTAACCCGGGCAGTCTTAATGCCGGAGTGAATAAATTCGGTATTATCAATAAGCAGATAGCACAACTGAATTATTTCAGGATATTTAACAGGTGGGGTAGTGTAGTGTTTGAAACCACTGACCCTACCCAGCAATGGGATGGTACCTTCAATGGCAAGGATGCGCCTGTAGGGGTGTATGCATGGATCGCTGACGGTTTCTGCCAAAGCGGTAAGGCTATAAAGAAACAAGGTAACGTAACATTAGTTCGATAGACATTTATATTAAGGCGGAAGGGATAAATGCATCGGGCTGATGAATTTATCCCTTCATTTTTTTGATTAACTATGGGTTCATTTTTATTTCAGATTGATTTACCGGAATTTACTGCTGAATTAGCGGCATTGATACCAACGCATAGGGCATATATTGACAAGCTATTTAAAAAAGGCGATATGCTATCTTACAGTGTAGCGCTTAACCGGGATAAGCTATGGTGCGTAGTGGCGGCCGAAGATGAGGAGCAAGCGGTGAAGATGGTATTGAAGTTGCCGTTATACGCCTATTTTACTGATGTAGTTTGCATCCCGCTCATGTTTCATAATACATCGCCTGCGGCGCTGCCGGCTATAGTGTTAAATTAGCGTCAATAATACGGTTCAGGGGGTTTCAGAGCCCGGGAGGCTCATTATCACATTAACTTTACGCCAAATTCAATCACAAAAACAGTGCTGTCAGTAACATATATTAACAGGGAGTACCGGAAGACCAATTACTCAATGGAGGGTATATTCGATTCGGTAAAGGATGCGCTTAAAGATGAAATGGAGATTCGTAATTTTTACGCTGATTCAAAGCTCTCGAGGCTACAAAATATAATGAGGGTGAGGGGAGAGGCCGGCGCCATAAATCATATTACGGGCGATGTAAATTTCTTGGCGATGGGGCTCGGGGGGAAGAAAAATATTTTGACCATTCATGACTTCGGCTATTATGAAAACCCGGTACACAGTAAAATGGTAAAAACCATTTACGGCATGATGTGGTTTTACTTTCCGTTAAAGTTTATTGACATAGTTACGGTAGTTTCAGAATTTACCAAAGAGAAATTGATTAAATATTTTCATTTCCCTGAAAGTAGGATAAGGGTGGTGCCTGACCCAGTGAAACCGGTTTTCAGGAGGAGTGAAAAAGGCGCGCTTCATGCCCGCCCGGTAATACTACAGATAGGGAGCGGCGACCATAAAAACGTGATGAATATGATAGAGGCCGTAAAAGGGTCGGCATATCATATTGAAATAGTAGGGTGGCCCAGTGATGCTGAAGTGGCGAAGCTGAAAGAATATAATATCTCATATGCCGTGAGTAATTCGCTTACTGATGAGCAGGTGTATAACAAGTACAAGGAATGTGATATATTGTTTTTTGCGTCTTACTATGAGGGTTTTGGTATGCCTATAATAGAAGCGCAGGCGGTGGGCAGGCCGGTAATAACAAGCAATATTGGCGCTATGAAGGAAGTGGGAGAGGGGTCAGCCATACTGGTAAACCCTAAGGCGCCAGCAGAAATAAGGCGGGAGATGGACGCGCTGGCGCAAAGCAGGGACTATTACAATGAGGTGGTGCAGAAAGGGTATAAGAATGCCGCGAAGTATGATTATGTTACTGTAGCCCGGCAGTACCTGGCAGTTTATAAAGAACTTGAACGCTGAGTATTATGGTATTTGTTTTTTGGCAGAATATGGTGAGCATTCACCAAAAGGCGTTCCTGGAAGCGCTTGCCGCACATAACGGTACTACGCACGTAATATTGGTAGTACAGGAGCTGATTTCCGCCAACAGGAAGAATATGGGGTGGGATGTGCCTACACTCGCAGGTGTAAAGATTGTCGCGGCACCCGGAAATTCCGAAGCTGGTGAGCTGGTAATGCAGTGGCCGGAGGCGGTGCATGTGTTCAGCGGGCTGAATGTAGGGCCTTTGAACAAATATGCAATGGGGCAGTGCATAAAGGCACGCAGGCGGATTGCAGTAATGTCAGAGCCCTATAACTTTAGGGAAAAAAAGGGCATACTCAAACGTTTGAAATTCACTATTGACAAAATGCGGTATCAAAAGTATATTGACTTTGTGCTGGCAATAGGAACTGAGGGAGTGAGCCAGTTTCATGAAGTTGGATTTGCCGACGAAAGTGTGTTCCCCTGGGCATATTACATTAATATACCGGCGGTGGTGCCGCCTACCGCTAAAAAGAATCAGCAATTATTAAAGATAATGTATGCCGGCCGCCTGGAAGAAGCTAAGGGTATCTTCCGCTTTGCGGGTGAGCTACTCAAGCAGAAACATGATTTTGAGCTGCATGTTTACGGCGAAGGTGCTGACAAAGATAAAATTAGTGGGTCTTTTGCAGAGGCTGGCGCAACAGGCAAAGTACGTTTTTATCCTTTTTTAAAATACGAAGAGTTGCTGAAACAGTATGTAGCCTACGATTGGTTAGTGCTGCCCAGTACCCAAAAAGACGGTTGGGGTGCTGTAGTTAGTGAAGCGCTCCTCAACGGGCTTAAAGTGATTTGTAGCACACGTTGTGGTGCGGGCATGGTAATTAAAGAAGGCTGGAATGGACTCAAATTTAATTGGGAAGTGCCAGGTGGCTGCAATGCAGCTATCAGCAAAATGTGGGAAATGAACTTCGCAGAACAGAAAGAGATAGAGGAATGGGCAGGTAAAGCACTTACAGGTGCGGCTGGGGCAACCTATTTTATGCAAATAGTGAAGCATAAGTATGCTGGCGGTGTATTACCGGAGGCACCCTGGCACCTCCGGTAATGGTATTTTATCATTTAATAATTTATTGCTCCGCTCAGCTATAGTTTTTTAATTTTGTACTAATTCTAATCCCTTTATCTCGTCCGCAATGGTACTCTCCATTTCGTTGAAATTCATGTCGTTTTTCATGAATGTTTTGCCGGTAACTACTTCGTAAAGCTCTATGTAGCGTTCGGAGATCTGCCCGGCTATTTCATCGGTAATTTCGGGCATCTTCTGGCCCTCAAGACCCTGGAAGCCATTTTCCATCAGCCATTCCCTTACAAACTCTTTGGAAAGTTGCCTTTGCGGTTCGCCGCTATCCTGGCGCTCCTGGTAGCCTTCCATATAGAAATAGCGGGAGCTATCTGGTGTGTGTATTTCATCAATAAGGTATATTGTATCGCCAATTTTACCGAACTCATACTTTGTATCCACCAGTATCAGCCCGCGGTCTTTGGCTATTTCCCTGCCGCGCTCAAAGAGGGCAAGGGTGTATTTTTCGAGCTGAATGTATTCTGTTTCTGAAACCAGGCCGCTGCTGATGATCTCCTCGCGGGATATGTCTTCATCATGGCCTATGTGCGCCTTGGTGGTGGGTGTGAGTATCGGTTTTTCAAAGAAGTCGTTTTCCTTCATGCCATCGGGCATGGCGATGCCGCATAGCTCCCTTTTACCGCTTTTGTAGGTGCGCCACGCATGGCCGGTTAGGTTGCCGCGCACTACCATCTCCACAGGGAAGGTCTCACATTTGTAACCTATGGTGGTATTGGGGAGGGGGGTGCTTATCTTCCAGTTGGGTACTATATCGCGGGTAGCGTCTAAGAACTGGGCGGCTATCTGGTTGAGTACCTGCCCCTTGTAAGGTATAGGGCGGGGCAGCACTACATCAAACGCGGAGATGCGGTCGCTCACGACCATAACCATCAACTTATCAGCAATGGTGTACACATCTCTTACCTTTCCTTTGTAAAAATTCGTCTGGCCCGGTAACTTCATCTGGATCTGTTTTTTGTTTTTTGGGTAGCAAAGATACATGAAATAATAACACGCTACTATGCGGGGTAAAATAGAAAAAACCACTAATAATTTCTTGAAAGGCGAATAAAAATTTATTAATAGTAAAATTTTGTTTTTTATATTGTGCCTTTAAACTTTTACTTTAGCACAATTAAATCAGTTGATCAAAAACAAAGAATGCCAAAGATATACGACAACATTGAAAACCACCTTGCGAATGGGTTGAATGAAACATTAGAAGTCTCAGCTGCCATTTTTGACCTTGTGAAAAGGTGTTTGAAAGGCCTTGATGAAAATTCGGTGATGCTGACCCGAATACAAAAGCAGATCTGAAATTCAAACTGAGTCTTTTTAAATTGCATACTCCAAGCCTATTATTGATGAGATTAATAAGGCGTTGGGGCAGCATTATGGCTTTAAAGACGAGGAACTTGATTTTATTATCAACTACGATATTAAGTATAGGATGGGTAAAGAACTTGAAAATGAGGAAGTATAAAAATTGAAAGTATGGAAGAGGCAATAACTTACCCACTACTGATAGAAGAAATAGGCTTGTTGTTAAAACAGGGCAGGGAGAAAGCTGCGTGGTCGGTAAATACTATATTGGTACAGACCTATTGGCAAATAGGGAGGCATATTGTGGAGTTTGAGCAAAAAGGGGAAAAGGCTGTATATGGGTCACAATTGTTGGAGGTACTTTCCAAAGACCTTACTATTGCCTATGGCAAGGGATTCAGCAGATCAAATATCTCTTACATGAGGCTGCTTTACCTTAAATTTCCAATTTGTGAGACACTGTCTCACAAATTGACATGGAGCCATTATTTTGAAATATTAAAGGCCGATAACGAGTTGGAAATCAGCTTTTACAGCAAACAGGCTGCAAAAGATAAATGGAGCGTAAGGGAATTGAAAAGGCAAATGAAAAGTATGCTTTTTCACCGGTTAGCTTTAAGCAAAGATAAAGAAGGGGTATTGAAGCTCGCCAATGAAGGGCATGAAGTACAGACAGCAGAAGATTTAATAAAAGAGCCGTTTGTGCTTGAGTTCTTACAGATTCCCGAAAGCCATCGTTACCTGGAAACAGAATTGGAAGAAAGAATTATTGATAACCTGCAACAATTTTTACTGGAATTAGGCAAGGGTTTTGCTTTCATAGCCCGCCAATACCGGATGAGTATAGCAGGCCCGCATTTTTATGTTGACCTGCTTTTTTATCATCGCATACTCAAATGTTTTGTATTAATAGATCTGAAGCAGGGTGAGATAGACCACCAGGATGTGGGGCAGATGAACCTCTATCTCAATTATTTCAAAAAAGAGGAAGCTACAGAGGGCGATAATGAACCTGTAGGGATACTCTTGGGCGCGTACAAAGACCATATTTTGGTAGAATATGCTACT
>JACMPD010000125.1 GCA_014377675.1 Taibaiella sp. | reverse complement strand
TAGTAGCTCTTATTTACCTGATATATAAACTTATTTATTGGAATAGATTCCAGGTAGGTACGGCGCCCATGGTCATAGGCATGTTCTTTTTCTCTTCGGTCCAATTATTTTTTATTGGTATTATTGGCGAATATATTGGAGCCATTCATACCCAGGTTCGTAAAAGGCCTTTGGTGATTGAAAAAGAAAGGGTGAATTTTGAGCATATATAATGGCCAGCCCAAAAATAAAATTTCAGTTTAATAGCTCCCGATATCCTGTTACTGATTATTTTGTATTTTAGCCCGGTACAAAAGCAAAGTATTGTGTCGGTAAAGAAAAAAAATACGCCTGAAAAGGCATCAGATAATATACCAGCTATCCCGCAGCCTGTTCCGGCATTTGCTTCAAAACCGGTAAAGGATTTTTTTGAGACAAATGCCAAATGGGTTCCATTACTAGCTTTTGGCCTTCTGTTTTTAGGAGTGCTTCTGGTATTTAAAGACTTTTTGTTCGGTGAAAAATACTACTTTTTTAAGGATATAGGCAGCGATTCACTTAACTACACATTCCCTACCCTATACGGAACTGCTAACTATATCAGCAAGTATGGCCTGCCAAAATGGTCGTTCAGCATGGGTATGGGGCAAAGTGCATTCCCTTTTATGTTCCGCGATCCGTTTGATATATTTTATTACCTCGCAGGCAAAAACAGCATAGAAACCGGCATCATATATAAAGAACTGGCCAAAATATTACTAGGGGGAATGACTTTCTTTTTCTACCTCAAAAAACTTAAGCTAAGTGATTATACTGCCATTGCCGGCAGCCTTTTCTTTGCCTTTTCAGGGTTTGTTATATTGGGCAGCAGCTGGTATCTGTTCACTTTTGAAGCGCTCAGCCTCGCCTTATTCCTGCTTGGTTTTGAGCATCTACTCAGCAACGATAAATGGTATTTGTTCCCCATTGCCGTTTTCCTTACTGCAATTTCACAGCCGTTTAACCTGTATATATTCGGCATGTTCCTTATTTTCTATACGTTTTTTCGCTTGGCCCAAATGGGCACACTGAATGTGAAAGCCGGTGGCGGCATATTTCTAAAAATGGCCGGCCTCGGTGTTCTGGGGCTGTTATTAAGCGGCCCTTTTTTCCTTGAAAATGTATTTCAACTGCTGGAAAGCCCGCGCGGTGGTGGCAGCTTTTCGCTTTCAGGTATGTTAAAGGCCAGTCCTATGTTAAGGCCTGCACCAGCTGATGAACTGGGTACAGGGATACTGCGGTTTTTCTCAACAGACATTTTAGGCGGCGGCACTGATTTCAGGGGCTGGAGAAACCTGCTGGAAGCACCGATGTTCTATTGCGGACTGCCGTGCCTGCTGCTTATGCCGCAGATATTCGGCTTCATTGACAAGCGGCAGAAGACGATATTTGGCGTGTTTCTTGCCATATGGGTGATTCCGGTTATATTCCCCTATTTCCGGTACGCGTTTTGGCTGTTTTCGGGTGACTACTACAGGGTTTTTTCCTTTTTCGTGTCTATCGTATTTATTTATTTTTCGCTCAAGGCGCTTGATATAATTATAGAAAGAAAAAAAATCAACCTCATTACACTCGTAGTTACACTGGTACTGCTACTTATACTGCTCAACTACCCCTACTTCGCGGAAAGCGGTGCGGTCAACTCCGCTATCTCAGCTTTTTCGGCAGTATTTCTTATAGGTTATAGCGCACTACTTTATCTGCTTGGCAAGCCTACTGCAACCCCAAAACTAAAATATATATTCCTGGGGATGATTTTTATAGAGATGCTATTCATGTCCACTTCATTAGTTAACGACCGCGACCCGGTTACCAATGAAGATATTGAGCAACGCATCAGTTATAACGACTACACCAACGAGGCGGTAGCTTATATAAAACAGCACGATCAATCGTTTTACAGAATAGATAAAAGCTACGCCTCCTCACCGGCAAAGCATTTTTCGCTCAATGATGCGCAGGCGCAGGACTTCCGTGGCAGCAGTTCTTACAACTCGTTTAACCAGGAGCATTATATAAAATATCTTACTTTGCTAGGCATCAGCGACCCTAAGGACGAGACATCATCGCGCTGGGCGATGGGGTTTGTACGCCGAATAATACCGGAAGCTGAAAACAGTGTGAAGTATATACTCACAAAGTCCATCAACTTCCCGCTCTGGCGGGCAATATGCGACTCAGTAACGCACTTTAACGACGTCATCGTACTGAAAAGCAAATACGCTTTGCCGTTAGGTTTCTGCTATAATACATATATAAGAGAAAGCACTTTCAGTACGTTAACAGGCACACAAAAAGATTTTGTAAGCCTTGATGCTACCGTAATTGCTGACGCTGATGTGGATAAATGCAAGGGTCTCAAAGAATATCAGCTTCGAGATACCCTCAACCCTGTTGCCTTTACACCTGACATTTATGCGCAACGCATTAACAACCTGAGAAAGGACACAATGACACTTGACCAGTTTACAGAAACAACATTTAAAGGGAAAATAAACCTGCCGGAAGATAAAATGCTCTACATCTCCATCCCTTATGATGGTGGGTGGAAGGCAGTAGTAGATGGAAAAGAACAGCCAAAAATATTACTGAGTGCCGGCATGACCGGGCTAATGCTGACAAAAGGAGCGCACAACATTGAACTAACATACAACCTTCGCTACTTTAATACTGGTGTGTATCTGAGTATAGCAGGCATTGTTTTGTTCGTTGTACTGTTTTTCTTTATGCGAAAAAAACCGCAGGTGGTGACTCCATGATTGGGCAATAACCACCCATAAGCGGACCGCACACACGGTAAGTTTATGGGTGGGTTTTGTGCAATATTATAGTTGCAGCCCGAAATGAAGATTTGCCTCAACTATAGAGCCGGGGCCTGTAAAATAAAATAACCGGAACATATTGTGCTGGGCAGTTGCATATATATCGTCTTTCGATGGGGCGTCCGCTATTGCGTAATATTTAAGCCCGAGGTTCCAGCGGAAGAAAAGCACGCCATAGTTGTAGCGCCTGCCTACGCCCAAAGCGGCACCCGCATAACCCATTGGCCCTACTACTATGTCTTGGGTATGGCCTATCATTGATAACTTTTTATTGTCAAAAGTGGCCTCGCCTGCCGCTAATTTCAAATAAATATAAAACTGATGCGGACTTTTGGAATTAAAGTGTTTCTGCATCTCATAGCCATATTGCTTTCCGGCGAATGCCCCGTAGTACTTGGTGTACATGAACAGATTAGAAAAGTTGCCGGTACGCGATTCCAGCTCACCGCCTATTTTAGAGGCAAGGCCAAGCGGACTGGTAACATGAGCGGCAAAACGGTAATGGCGCCTTCCGGTAATGTCTTGTGCGGAGGCGTTGTAGCAAAATGAAATTAAAAGAAGTGCAATAAAACTGATTTTTTTCATTAAGATATATTTTTTGGATAATGCCATATGGGCGTCAATCCTGCAAAATTCCTTAATTGTATTCATATTCCAATATTTGCGGAGGAAAAAATACTCAATGATAAAAAAGCTCTGGAATAGTTAAAGTACTGTCCCGATAACGAACAATACATTAAGGCTATCTATGTGCGGGTTTAATTTAATGGTTTTGAATATCAAATCTTCCTTCTGTAATATGCACAACGGAACCATTTGCACTAACGGCATCAAAAGCAAATGTTCCGGCTAATATATTACCGTCATAATAGGTATATGTTATTGACCCACCGTAAATACTATTAGTAGTGAATGTATCAAACACTGCACCTTTGGAAAATGGAGTCCGGGTGATTGGAAATGTACCTAAGGAACGCTTAAAAATCCCTCCCATACGAAGGTTAAAGTAAGGTTCGTCAGGAGACGTAGCCTGTATTACTGCAATACTATCATAATAAATCACATAATTAGCTCCGAGACTAAACCGAACTTATTTGCCCCCCGGTTCCATTACAAATATATACTCTACCATTTGCTTTACATGCCACAATATCTGCTCCTGTAT
>JACMPD010000015.1 GCA_014377675.1 Taibaiella sp. | reverse complement strand
TGCGCCGGTGGCACCTGTAGCACCCGCCGCACCCGCAGCACCCGCAGCACCTGTTGCACCTGCTGCGCCGGTTGCACCTGTGGCACCTGCTGCGCCTGTAGCTCCCGTTGCACCCGTTGCACCTGCGGCACCTGTAGCTCCGGCCGCACCTGTTGCACCGGCAGATCCCATTGGGCCTGTAGGTCCGGCAGGTCCTGTAGGGCCTGCGGGGCCAGCCGGACCGCCTGGTCCGTTAAGCGCAAAAGGTACACTCAGTAACTGGCTGCTGCCCACTTGCTGGTAGGCCGTTCCTGCTGCGGGGTCTATTTCAATTTGTATCCACTTGTCGCCGGTGTTCCAGGCTATGCCCGCGAAGGTGCCGCTGAGCACAGTGCCGGTACCCACGGCTACATTGTACAAACCGAACGCGTTGGTAAGTACGGTATGTTTTTCCTGGTAAACTGATGTGCCTGCCGCTGAGTCCTCATGCAGGGTAATGCGCATGGTCATGGTAGCAAGGGACAATGGTGCGCCTGCCGAGTTGCGGGCCACACCCTGGTAGTTAAATTTTTGCGGAGCCTGTGACCACGCGGCGAATCCTGTAGATAGACACAGGGAAAAAATTAGAAATGTTTTTTTCATAAATGAATGTTGAACAGATGGAGTGTTTATTGAAGTTTTTGAATTTTGTAAGATGTTGCTTCCTCTTTGCCGCCGTTGGGTTTGTAGTAAACCTGTAGCATGTAGGTGGCCGCGGCAAGGTTGGAAACGTCAATTTTTTGGGCGTTAGTACCTTGCTTTACGGCTTCTTTCTGCTCTGTAATCAGCCTGCCCGCCATATCCATAAACCGGGTGGTGAGCGTGCCTTCAGCTACAGCATTCAGCTGAATATTAACGACTGTATTGGCGGGGTTTGGGAAAATGGTGAGGTAGTCACCGAGGGATGTAGGGGTTACTTCATTCACCGCCCCGGAAAGCCTGGTCTGTAATACGCCTTGTGTCACCACTATTGAAGAGGTGGAGAATGTACTCACCAAAGCCATTTCACCCACTGACCATTCGAGCTGCACACCGGAAACGGTGGTGGAGCCCCCGGTGGCGTTAAGTGTACTAGGCCATATACTCTGCGCCCTTGCGAGCGGAGCGGTGGCAAATGACACTAAAACACCTGCTATGAGGATATTTCGTTTCATAAGATTGTTTTAACGTGATCAATATTTTTTTTAAAATTATGATAGTTTTGGGATTTCCGGTAATTTTTTTTAACATTTTTTTTAGTGGTTTGCCGGTCGTTGATGTGTCACATACTTTTACCCTTAAGATAAAATGAGATGATAAAATTTTTAATGCTGTGATATTATGAATTCTATGGGGATGTACCGACGCTTCAGCATGAGTATAAGCCTGCGCAACGTTTCGTTCCCGCACATTAAATTATAGGTTGTACCTTTGCGGCAATAAATGCACATATGACGACTGAAGAAAAATCGCTGAACTTTATAGAGGAAATAGTAGAGAAAGACCTGGCTGAAAGCACGCATGGTGGCAGGGTGCTCACCCGTTTTCCGCCGGAGCCTAACGGGTATCTGCACATAGGCCATGCGAAAGCGATTTGTCTCAACTTTGGCCTTGCAAAGAAGTACAATGGCAGGTGCAACCTGCGCTTTGATGACACCAACCCCACTACCGAAGAGACAGAATATGTTGATAGTATAAAAACGGACATACAGTGGCTTGGCTTTCAGTGGGATGAAGAATTATATACTTCTGATTATTTTGAAAAAATATACAATTTTGCGGTAGCGCTTATTAATAAAGGCTGCGCCTATGTTGATGACAGTACGCCGGAAGAAATAGCGGCAACGAAGGGCTCCACCACAGAACCCGGCAAGAACAGCCCTTACCGGGACCGCACCGTGGAGGAAAACCTGCGCCTGTTCGCGGAAATGAAGGAAGCAAAATATGAGGATGGGGTAAAAGTATTGAGGGCCAGAATAGACATGGCGCACCCCAACCTGCTGCTCCGCGACCCGGCTATATACCGTATAAAACACGCGCACCACCACCGCACGGGCGATACCTGGTGCCTGTACCCGCTTTACGATTTCGCCCACGGGCAGAGCGACAGTATAGAGGAAATTACTCATTCTATCTGCACTCTGGAGTTTATACACCACAGGCCATTGTATAACTGGTTTATAGAGCAACTGGGTATTTTCCCGAGCAGGCAGTATGAGTTTGCGCGCCTGAACCTCACTTACACCGTAATGAGCAAGCGCAAGCTGCTGAAACTGGTGAATGAAGGCTATGTAACCAGCTGGGATGACCCCCGCATGCCTACCCTGAGCGGTATGCGCCGCAGGGGCTATCCGCCGGAAGCTATCCGTAATTTTTGCGATACCATAGGCGTGGCCAGGAGGGAAAATATGATAGACCTCAGCCTGCTTGAGTTTTGTGTGCGGGAAAACCTGAATAAAACTTCAGACCGCGTGATGGTGGTGCTTGACCCCGTGAAATTAATAATAACCAACTACCCGGAAGACGCGGAAGATATTTTTGACGCGGAAAATAACCCCGAAACGCCGAACGGCACCCGCCAGGTGCCCTTCAGCAGGGAACTGTGGATAGAGCGGGAAGACTTTATGGAAGTAGCGCCAAAGAAATATTTCAGGCTGGCGCCGGGTAAACTGGTTCGCCTGAAAAGCGCCTACATAGTGCAGTGCGAAGGCTGCCTGAAAGATGACAATGGTAATGTAACGGAGATACACTGCACCTACCTGCCGGAGAGCAAAAGCGGCAATGACACCAGCGGCCTTACCGTAAAGGGCACTATACACTGGGTGAGCGCAAAACACGCGCTGAAAGCGGAAGTGCGCCTGTATGACCGCCTGTTTAAAGTAGAAGACCCATCTAATGAAGAGGGTGACTTTAAAGATTATATTAACCCCGGCGCGCTGGAGGTGTTACCAGAGGTATACATTGAGCCGTTTCTAAAAGACGCTGTGCCCGGCAACCGCTACCAGTTCCTGCGCAAAGGGTACTACTGTGCGGACAAAGACAGCACCGGCGAAAAGCTCATTTTTAACCGCACGGTTACCCTTAAAGACGCCTGGGCTAAGGAAATGGCGAAGTAAAATTTACGGGTTCAAATTCCAATTTTAGAGTTCCAAATTCCAGGGTTCTAATTCCAGTTTATAAGTTAAAAATTCCAGTTTTAAAATTTTCAAATTCCGGGTTACAAAATTCACGCAAACATTAGAATGCAATAAACTAAGAAGCCATGTCCGGGAGGATATGGCTTCTTAGTATGGAGTGAAGTATGCTTTTCCCAATGCCCTGGCTGCCATCTGGCATCTTTTGAATAGTTCGTTCATTTGTTATACGCAAAAAAGCCCCGCTTCCGCAGGGCTTTTTACATCTTATATTATATTTTACAGTGTGCGTTTTACTTCCACCTCTTCGAAGCCTTCAATAATATCGCTTACACGTATATCGCTGTAGTTTTTCACCATAATACCGCACTCGTAGCCGGTGGCCACTTCTTTCATATCATCTTTAAAGCGTTTCAGTGATGACAGCTCGCCGGTGAATACCACTATGCCATCTCGCACCAGGTTGATGCGGGTGTTACGGGCAATTTTACCATCAAGTACATAGCAACCTGCTATGGTACCTACGCCGCCAATTTTGTACACCTCACGTACTTCCACGTTACATACGGTTTTCTTCTCCACCTTGGGTTCAAGGAGGCCTTCCATGGCGCTCTTGATCTCTTCAATGGCATCGTAGATAATGCTGTAAGTACGTATCTCAATGTTTTCCTGCTCGGCAAGTTTTGCTGCCTGCACGGATGGACGCACCTGGAAGCCAAGGATAATGGCATCTGATGCAGAAGCGAGATTAACATCGCTTTCCGTGATCTGCCCAACGCCTTTGTGAACAATACTCACCGCAACTTCCGGTGTAGCCAGTTTCTGCAATGAGTCACTCAATGCCTCTACAGAGCCATCAAAGTCGCCCTTGATGATGATACCCAACTCTCTAAAGCTACCCAAAGCCAAACGGCGGCCAATTTCATCAAGTGTAATATGCTTACGCGCCCTGATGCCCTGCTCCCTGATAATCTGGGTGCGGTGTGTAGCGAGTTCTTTTGCTTCGTTTTCGTCTTCAAATACCCTGAATTTCTCACCCGCGTTAGGTGCGCCATTCAGACCAAGTACCTGTACAGGTGTTGACGGTCCGGCTACTTTCACCCTTTGCAAACGTTCGTTGAACATGGCCTTGACTTTACCAAAGTATTGTCCGCACACAATCATGTCGCCCTGCTTCAGGGTACCGTTCTGCACGAGGATAGTAGATTGGAAACCGCGACCTTTATCCAGTTTCGCTTCTATCACAGATCCGCTTGCTGAGCGTACCGGGTTGGCGGTCAGTTCAAGTAATTCTGCTTCAAGACCTATCTTTTCGAGGAGTACATCAATATTGATGCCCTTCTTCGCTGATATTTCTTCACACTGGAATTTACCACCCCAGCTTTCCACAAGGATGTTCATATTAGCAAGTTGCTGCTTTATCTTTTCAGGGTCAGCGCCCGGCTTATCAATTTTATTGATCGCAAATATCATAGGCAGGTTCGCCGCCTGAGCATGCGAAATTGCTTCTTTGGTTTGTGGCATTATGGCATCGTCGGCCGCTACCACAATTACCGCTACGTCGGCCACCTTGGCACCACGGGCACGCATAGCGGTAAACGCTTCGTGACCAGGGGTATCGAGGAAGGTAACCTTCTTGCCGTTTGGCGTTGTTACCTGGTAGGCACCTATATGCTGTGTGATACCACCGGCCTCACCTGCAACCACATTTGCACTACGTATATAGTCGAGCAACGATGTTTTACCATGGCCTACGTGACCCATGATGGTAACAATTGGTGCACGCAGTACGAGGTCTTCCGGTGCATCAACTTCCTCTTCTTCTTCTTCGGTGCCCTGCTCCAGGTTAATGAATTCCACTTCATAGCCAAATTCACTGGCAACAAGTTCAATAACTTCTGCATCAAGACGCTGGTTAATGGATACCATTATACCCAGGCTCATACACTTGCCAATAATATCAGCAAAACTAACGTTCAACAGGCTGGCCAGTTCACTCACCGAGATAAACTCTGTAACCTGTATCGTATTATCCTGCTCTGAATTTTCAGCTGCGGCCCTCTTTTCAGCCATCTCATCACGCTTATTACGGCGGTATTTGGCTTTCAGGTTTTTGCTGCGGGTTGAGCCGGTCAGTTTGGCCTGAGTTTCCCTTATTTTATCTTGTATTGCTTTAGTATCAATCTCCTGCTGTTGCTGCGAAACCGGTTCATTAGAGAACGGTCTGCGGCCACCGCCGCCCTGGCCCGGCTTAAAGGTGCTGCCACCGCCCGGCCTGTTGCCGCCCGGTGCGCCTCCTGGTCTGCTGCGGTCACCCGTGCCACCACCCGGTCTGCTACCACCTGGCCCGCTACCTTGTCCTGGTCCGCGGTTACCCAGGCCGCTGCCTGGTGCGCCGGCCGGCCTGTTACGGTCGCCCATGCCGCCACCCGGCCTGTTACCGCCTGGTGCGCCGCCCTGGCCCGGTCCGCGGCCACCCTGGCCTGGTCCTGTACCCGGCGTACCTGTACCTGGCGTACCTGGTTTGAAGGCTTCAGGTTTTTTCTCAACGGGTATGCGTTTGCGTTTGCGTTTTTCCCGGTCATTAGGCCGTGAGCCACCTGAAGGTTGCGCAACGGGTAATTCTATTCTGCCAATTATCTTCGGGCCTTCCAGTCTTGGTGCCCTCATTTCAATATGTTCCGGCTTTCCTGTCTCATCACTCTCAGCTGGTGGATTTGAAACAGGTGCCTGTGGTGTTTTTACCTCTTCAGCAACCGGTGTCGGCACCGGTGCAGGTACCGGCATTTCCGCTGGTTTGGCAGGCTCCGCCACTTGTATCGGTGGTGCCGGGGTACTACTAACAGGTTGTATATTTTCTTCTTTTTTGGTTACTTCCACTTTTCCGGTAGTCACCTTCTTCACCGCGCCTTTCTTAGGGCGTGAAGAGAGATTCATTTCTTCGAGATTTATTTTACCCAGTATATTAGGTCCTTCTATCTTAGGTGCTTTAATATCAAGGTGCTGCGGCTCTTCAGGCTCTGCCTGTTTTGTGGGCGCGGCTTGTTCTTCAGCAACTGGTTTTGCAGGCTCTGCCACTTTGTCTTCCTGCTGAGGCTGAGCTTTTGGTTCTGCTGCCACAGGCGCTGCCGGAGCTTCCGCTACCGGTTGTGCTGCCGGCTTAGGTATTGTCACTGCCTGTGTTGGCAGCTCGGCTACCGGGGCCTGCACAGGTTGTGGCGGTGGTGGTGGTGCCGGAGGCGGCGCCTGTTGTACCACTTTAAGCTGCGGCAACACAGGTGCACTTATATTCTCCTTTACTATAACAGGTTCCGGCGCTTTCTGCGCTACTGGTGTTGCTTCCTTAGGTTGCTCCGCCGGTTTTTCTGCCGTGGCCGGCCTGGGTACGTCCTTTGGCTTTTCCGGTTCTTTTGCTTTTGGCGTATCCTGTACTGTAGGTATGTGGGTTTCTTCTTTTTTATCCTTCCTGGATATGTCGAGGCTTTCCTTCGATTTTTTCAGGTTATCGAATAATGACCCTTTCGGCAACGCAATTTCATCGCTTTTACGTTTCGCCGCCTTATCCTGAGCGAATTCCAACTGCAATGCATTGTACATTGGCTCAGAGAGCTTGGTACTGGGGTTGTTATTAATTGAAAATCCTTTATCCGTCAAAAAAACAACGAGTGTTTCCCTGCCGATATTGAATTCTTTCGCAGCCTCCAGTAGCCTGGGTGTCTTATTGATTATTGTTGTCATTATTCTTTTTTCCTTCTAAAATTTTTGCCGGTCTGTATACCGGCTTTCACCCCGCTGCAAACCTACGTTATTTTTACATTAGTTTATACATCCCGCATAGCAGGTATCATTATAAATTGGCTAAGTGTAAAAATGTAATACTATCCTTTGTTAATAATTCATCATTTCCGAGCATTTTGATTAAAAATATGAACCATTCCCACTTTAATCTGTTTTACAAAATAATGCCATTATGCCGGCTTTATTATGAGTTTAAAAGTGCATGCATCAATTTTCTTCCTTAAATTCCGCTTCAAGTATGTTTCTTACTTCGCGTACAGTCTCTTCTTCAAGGTCAGTACGGCGAACGAGCTCTTCAGGTGAAAGGTCTAGAACACTTAGTGCGGTATCACAGCCAATGCGTTTTAGCGCCTCAATAACCCATGGTTCTATCTCATCTGCAAATTCATTCAGGTCAATATCGTATTCAACTTCTTCTTTCACATCACGGAAAACGTCAATTGAATAACCGGTAAGTTCCTGGGCCAGTTTTATATTTACACCTTTCTTTCCAATAGCTAAGGACACCTGGTCAGGGTCAAGAAACACCTGGGCAGAAAGTTTTTCGTTATCAAGATTTATTTTGTTGATGCGCGCTGGTGTTAGTGAGCGTTGCAGCAACAGTTGCACATTGTTGGTAAAGTTAATGATATCAATGTTTTCATTGCGCAGTTCTCTTACTATACCATGTATGCGGCTTCCCTTCATACCCACGCAGGCACCTACGGGGTCTATGCGGTCATCATAGCTTTCAACCGCTACCTTAGCCCTTTCGCCTGGTTCGCGCACTATTTTCTTTACCGTTATCAGGCCGTCCATTATTTCAGGTACCTCAATCTCCAGTAGTTTTTCGAGGAACGAAGAGTGGGTGCGGCTGAGTATAATAACCGGGCTGTTGTTCCTCATTTCTACTTTCTTTACCACCGAACGAACTGTTTCTCCTTTTTTGAAGAAGTCAGTTGGTATTTGCTCTGTTTTAGGCATTATCAGTTCATTGCCTTCATCATCAAGCAGCAGCATTTCTTTCTTCCATATCTGGTATACTTCACCGCTTATTATGTCCCCTACGCGGTCAGCGTATTTTTTCAGCAGGTTATTCTTTTTAAGGTCTCCTATCCTTGCTGCCAGCGTTTGTTTTGCGGCCAGTATAGCCCTGCGGCCAAAGTTGGCCACAATCACTTCCTCATAAACTTCTTCGCCTACGTTGTAGTCAGCTTCAATTTTTATCGCTTCGGTATAAGGTATCTGCGCGTTTTCGTCCTCCACCATATCATCTTCTACAATTTCGCGCCTTCTGAAAATTTCAAGGTCACCCGTCTGGTCATTTACAATTACGTCGAAGTTCTCATCACTGCTGTATTTTTTACGCAGCAATGTTTTGAAAACATCTTCCAAAACCTTCATTAGTGTAGGCCTGTCAATATTTTCGGCGTCCTTAAACTCCTGAAATGAATCAATTAGATTGATGCTTGGCATATACTTTATTTTTATTCCGCCCTATAATTACAGGCAGCCCATTGTTAAAAAATTATTTGTACAATTGTTGTTTTTATATCTGAAAAAGGTATTTCCATCATTGAAGGTGTCTTTTCTTTAGGTTTCTTTACTTCAAGGGTTATTTTCTCTTCCGTTACTTCAGTCAGCATTCCCGTTGTTTCTTTGTTCTCGTTATCGGTAACAGTTACTTTGCGGCCAGTATTTTTCTTATACTGCCTCCACTGCAACAATGGCTCGTCAATGCCGGGGCTTGATATTTCGAGCGAAAAATCGCCATCAGGATACATCGCTTCATCTTCAAGGAGAGAATATAACCGCTTGTTGATTACAATGCACTTTTCAATGGAGAAGCCACCGTCAGCGTCAATATATACCTTTATGTTATTAGTGGGCTTTATATTAATGCCTACTATGAACATATCTGTATTATCAAGCAATGGCTCCAGTAAACCGTGTATTTTCTCTATTGTCCCGTTCATACCTAAAAAACGAGGGGACAATTAATTGTCCCCTCTTAATTTCTTATATTGGTGCAAAGGTAGTACACATAAATGAATAAACAAAAGATTGTTAGCGGGCCTTCGGTGGCGGTTTAATTATTATTTCAGCGGGAAAGTTAAAATCATTTTTATAATGCGTGTTGCGCCTCTTTCTTAGCACAACATTTACAGCGCTACTCTTATAGACACATCTATTTACCTTAACTTTGCCTCCGAATCCTAATAATTATGAAGAAAACACATATAGCGCTGTTGGTGCTGGTGGTTGTAGCTATCTCGGTTATATCCGCTACTTTTCTTGATTTTAGTACTTACGAAACGTTTGGGTCGGCTTCAAAGGTTCCGGGCAAGGCTTTTCACGTCATCGGTTTTTTTGATAAGGGAAAGGGCATCAGTTATGATCCCAAGGTGGACCCAAATCAGTTTACTTTTTACGCTACTGATAAGTCAGGCGTACAACGCAAAGTAGTATTTGTGAACGGCGCGCCTCCCCGGGATATTGATAAATCAGAACAGCTGGTAATGAAGGGCTATGTAAAAGGCGACGCGTTTTATTGCAATGGTATACAGATGAAATGCCCTTCAAAATATAAGAAGGATATGACGATAGGCGAAAGCAGCTAACAGGCCGGATATTTACCCTGCAATAATAAAACTATCCCCGCAATAAACATCTGTGAAAAAAGCAAAGATAAAGGCCCTGCGTATTACCATATATTGAGAATGCCGTTAAGTTTTTATAACAGCCTGCCGGCATATTAACTGAGTACTTATTATTAAAAATGGCTACAGAATTCACAGGAGAACATTTATTGCCCGGACAACTGGGATATTTTTTTGTTATCATATCATTTGTAGCCTCGCTCTTCAGCGCTTTCAGTTACCTGAGGGCGGCACAAACCGAAACAGTAGATCCGTTTGGCAGTAAAAGCTGGCTGCGGATGGGCCGCGGCGGTTTTATTACCCACACCGTTGCCATAGTAAGTATTTTTGTAGCCCTCTATTACGTTATTGCCAATCACCTTTTTGAATATCACTACGCATGGTCGCACTCCTCGCTTGACCTGCCTGGCAAGTACCTGCTATCCTGTTTCTGGGAAGGGCAGGAAGGCAGTTTTATGCTGTGGATGTTTTGGCACAGTATACTCGGCCTTGTAGTGATGCGCACAGCCAAAAGCCTGGAGACGCGCACCATGACCATAATAGCTATGGTACAGGTAATATTGGGCACCATGCTGTTGGGCATTCATTTTGGCCCCGATATTAAAGTAGGCAGCACGCCGTTTTTACTGCTTCGCCACGCCATGCAGGGCGCGCCTATCTTTTCAATGCCTAACTACATGTCTTTTGTTAAAGACGGTAACGGCCTTAATGTATCGCTGCAAAACTACTGGATGGTGATACACCCGCCGGTATTGTTCCTTGGGTTTGCGCTCTCCCTTATACCATTCGCTTATTGTATTGCTGCCTTATGGAAGGGCGATTACATTACCTTTCTGAAACCCACCATTGCGTGGACGCTGGTGTGCGGCGCTATACTGGGCACCGGCATTATGATGGGTGGCCGCTGGGCCTATGAGTCACTTAACTTTGGCGGTTACTGGGCATGGGATCCGGTGGAGAATGCCTCCCTGGTGCCATGGCTTACGCTTATTGCCGGCCTGCATACGCTGCTTATATACCGCAGCACAGGCAGGGCGCTCACCATCACTTTTATATTCTTAACGCTGTCGCAACTGCTGGTGTGGTATTCCACCTTCCTTACCCGCACAGGTATTTTGGGCAAAACATCGGTTCACGCCTTTACCGGAGACGGGCAGGCACTTTATTATCATTTGTTGATTGTTTTGGGTATACTGCTAGCTATAACGGTCTGGATGCTGGCTTTAAGATGGAGAAAACTACCCCGTATAGGCTCCGAAGAGGCGACACTTTCCCGTGAATTCTGGATGTTCATCGGCTCTGCCGTTATCTTCATTTCAGCGGTAATGATTATTTTCAGCACATCGCAGCCGGTATGGGCGCCACTGGCCAAAATGATAACCGGTAAAGAACCGGCGCCGCCCATTGATGTAATGAAGCATTACAATGATACCCAGGTTTGGATTGCTATAGTAATAGGTATACTTGCCGGTGCCACCATGTACATGAAGTACAAGAAAACTGAAGCAGCTTTATTGTGGCGCAGGATAGCGGTAGTAGCTGTTATTTCAGGGGCTATGACGTTCACGATAGGGTATTTGCAACACATTGATGCATGGCAGTACGCGCTAATGTTATTTTCAGCGTGTTTCAGCATTGTGGCAAGTATAGCCTATGGCATATCAGTACAGAAAACCAGGATTAAAAACCTGGGGCCGGTGATAGGCCATCTGGGCTTTGCCATGTCATTGCTGGGTATACTGCTTTCTTCGTTCAATAAACATGTTATTTCCTTCAACACCACAGGTATTGATTTCGGTTTTGAAAAGGGCTCTGAAGAAGCCAATATGAAGGAAAGCAGGGAGAACGAAATCCTTTTCCTGGGTACCAAAGTAGCCATGGGCGATTATTTCGCTACCTATACAGGCGACAGCAGCACACAGGGCAAAGATAAAAGAGTATATTATAAAGTAAAATTTGAAAGGCTGGATTCTGTATCGCACAAGGCTACAGAGACATTTATGCTCTACCCGGATGCCTTCATTAATCCCAAAGGAAACGAAAGCGGCCTGAGCGCCAACCCGGATACCAAGCACTACCTAACCCATGATGTATATACTTTTATTAATTCGGCCACTGATAAAAGCAAGTCTGACACCAGCACTTACAAGAGCCATATCATGCACAACCCCGGCGATACCATATACCTGGATAATGGCTTTATGACTTTCGACGGGTTCAGTAAAGAGGTAAATGACAAACGCTATGAGCCGGTAGCCGGCGATATTGCAGTAACAGCAAAGCTAACGGTTCATGACATGACTGGAGGCATTCAACACCTAAGCCCTATATACATAGTGCGCAATAAGGAATACGCCACCCGTATTGAAGACACCATTAAATCAATGGATCTTTACACCAGGCTTGAAAACATTATAGTAAAATCACAAGATTCAGCCTTCGCTGAAATTATGGTGCGCCAGACAAATCCCAAAGATGATTATATTGTACTTAAAGCACTTGTTTTCCCTTACATCAATGTGCTTTGGGGCGGCGTTATTGTTATGGTGCTTGGCTTCTTCGTGAGCCTGGGCAAGCTGCTTGGCTCTAAAACAAAAACCAGGGTATCAGCTGATTTGTTCCCTGAAGATGAAACAGACATGCCTGCAAATGTGGCGCTGGGTGAACGGCCCCCTGTGAAGTAGAAATCCTGATTTGTTTATTGTCTCTTCACTACTGCCCGGCAGCGCGTTTCAGCAACTTCCAGTCTGCGAAATCAACTACTGGCATATAGGTTTGGCGTATGTTGGCTGTAAGCTGGTTGATAGCCTCAGCGCGGGCTTTTGAATTAGGGTGCGTGCTGATCCATTCCATTATTTCAGGCTGGGCAATAAGTGTATCTATCTTATGCATAAAGCCGGCAAAGCCCGCCGGGTTGATCTGTGCATGTACCAGGTATTTTACAGCGGCTTCATCAGCGGCACTTTCCTGGCTTCGCTCAAATGCAGTGGAGGATAGTGTTTTCAATATGCCGTTAATTACCTGCGAATTGCCGGTAGTAGCGGAAGCCAGTACTGCTATACCCACCTCGCCGGCCAGCCTTTTCATTACATGCCTCAGCTCAATGTGTGCCATTTCATGTGCCAGCACCCCGCAGAGCTCTTGAGCGCTATCGCAATGTTCTATAAGCCCTGTGTAAACTATAATATGATTGCCCGGCAATGCGAAGGCATTGATTTCCTTGCTTTTTACCAGGTGTATAATAGTAGCGTGAGGGATATTGCGGTTAGCGAAAAGCAGCTTGTTTGTTATTTTGGTTATTACAGCTGTCGTGCTGTCGTCAGCAATCATGTGTTCCGTTTGCTTTATGGTTTTTACTATTGCATCGCCGATCTTTTGCTCGGTTTTATTGCTGATATCATAAAGGCGGAACCGCTCTACAAAATCAATGCGGCTGAGGCCAAACCACGCTCCCCCAAAAAGAAGGAGCAGAACAGATAACTGTATAATTGCTTTCATTGTGCATTTATAATTTAGAACTTATAACTAAACGCCATACTATTGCTTACAGATAAGATGCGCCACCTCACCTGAAAACCACCATTCCACATGTATGCCTTTGCGGGTTTTAATGGCGGCAATAATAGTGAATATAAATTCCACTAAGTTAAACAGGATAACGGTGATAATGTAAGCGATGTAACTATTGGAAATGAACGTATGGCTGAATAGTATGGCCATGGTCCATGAAAAGCCAATGCTGTTGAATAAAAGCAGCGTAAACTGTGATACCAGCGTTTGTGTGCAGTGCCACCTTACAAAATAGCTGCCTCTCCTGTTGGCGAGGTAAAAAATAACAGTGGCTATAAGATTAATTATCGGCAAAGGCATACCCGCCATAAGTGCGATAAGAGACATCAGGTAGCCATTGGAAGCTTTTTCTGCCTCTTGGTCGTGTGGCCGGTAAGAAAACAGGCTGTTCATAAACTGTACTTATAGAGGTTCCATGCCCAGTTAATAATTGTTACAAATATAAGCACTACAGCTGTCTTACGCTGTTTCATTACAATTTCTGCCTTACAATAAAGGCGGTAAAGTGTCTCGCGGCGGGTGAAGGCATCAAATGCCATAATAAGCGGTACGCCCAGCATTGCCAGGGCAATAATATAGCCAAACGGATTAGCCATTATAGCCGCTTTCCACTCCAGTTTTAGCAGGTGCAGCACCGCGTGTGTGCTGCCGCACGAAGGACAGGGATAGCTGGTGATGCGCATAAAAGGACAGCGCAAAATGCCATTTTCAGCAGCCGGAGTATTTATGTTGTAGTGCCAGTATACAAGCCACAGCCAGCCACCAGCCATACAGGTGGTCAGCAACTGGTAAATATGTCGCCTGGTTAATTGCACACTACATGTATAATGTCTTTTTAAATTTGTTGAAGTTTACCTCCCTGGTCCGGCCCATGATCAAGAACAAATCTACGAGTGCCCAGATACCCAGGCCTCCACAGGTAAGCAGCTTGCCCAGGCCCGTGCCTGTATCGCCCAGCATAAAGCGGTCGATACCGAGACTGCCGCCAAAAAAAGAAATAATAAGCATTGTAGTTGGGTCTTTGAGGTCTGCGCCCTGTAGCTGTAAAAACTTTGAGTCATCAGCTTGCAGCAGCATTTCATGTATTTGGGGTATCATGAAGCCATCAAAACATTTTCCATTGGTGGCGATATACATATCGGCCTTTTGTACGTCCATTATTATTGATTTATATGGCTGTAATGATAGTAAATAGTATTGAAATAATTAGCTGCTGTACTAAAATACATAATGCTGTAAATAAAAAAATGGGAGCTTGCTTTCATTTTATAATGTCATTACAATTATCTTTTAAATGGCGCAATGAGCGATGCGACTGTTGCTTTATCAAGCGGCTCATCAAACGCTTCAGTAGCTGCCGTTTTTGGGATATTCCCGTTATACCCAGCTATTGAAGTTACTTCAACACCTTTTTGCACGGTGTTGTCTTCTCCCAGGTAGTTGGGCTGCAGGCTTATGATTGGGGGTATATTATTGGTTATCCACGGTTTAGGATTGTCAATAGCACCAAGACCCAGGCGGCGTACAAGGCGTATGTAAGCTGCGTGGCGCGCCTCAACCGTGCTTATCTGCAATACCTGCGTCAGTACACCATCGGTATTGCCCAGTAAATCAGGCAGCTGCCCCTGGTATGCCCTTACACCAGTGTCTTCAAAAGTCTGCGCCAGCTCCAGGAAGCCCGCATAGTTATCAAAAACACGGAATGTATTACGTGCTGTAAAATCGTAGGAAGGCGGCGTAAATGGGTTGCCGGTAACAGGGTTACCTACATAGTTGTTAGGCGTAAACGGTACAAGTCCCATAGCATCAATAGCGGTGCGGAGGAAATTAACGTGCGCTTTCTCATGATCTTCCACCATCTGGAAGCCTGCACGGTCAGCAGGTGGCACCAGGTAGGTAGTGGTGTTAGAGCCTGTTGCCATAGCAGTGTGGTAGTAGTTATATTCAAAATATTCCAGCTCAAGGGCGAAGTTGAGTACATCAGCTACGGAGCTGATAGTAGATTTGCCATACGCCTTTTTAAACATGGAACCGATAGCGAGCGGTAATGCCGCAAGAGCTACTTTAGAACCAAAGTTTTTGAGTATATGCCGCCTGCCGCTTAATTTTTCAAATACTTCGGGGTCAGCTTGCTGTATCTCCTGCAGGATATTTCTGAAATTCATGTTATTGCAATTGTTTGTATTAATATAAGGCGCAAAGCCTGATTATGGGTATAAGTACCGGAGTGTATTAGCCCGGAAGGTTGCTGATGTCGAACTTGGTTTCTATATACGGTTTGAGTGCAGTGAACACGGCCAGAGGTGAAAGTGCCCTGTCAAGCCCGTTAACATCTACCACGCTGCTGTCAGAAAAAGTATTATGTGATAATATTTCCCGTGCATAGGCCGAATGACGCGCCTGTACTGTAGCCATTTTAGCGGTCAGCAGTATATAATTGGTGTCAGTAAAATACTTGGCTGCGCCATTGTAAGCGGCAACGGCAAGGTCTTCAAAAACGATGGCATGGTTCAGCACATCAACCCTGTCAGCGAATGTAACCGGCGTGAGCACGGTAACAATATCGGTAATTGCGTTAGTGCCCAGCGTGGCTTTAAGTATGCCTTTGTGTGCCAGTTGATGGTCACGCAGGTCATCAATCAGTTCCAGCTCGCTGGCCGTGAGGCCGTAGTAAGGTGTTATGTTAGCTTGTGAGTAAAATGCTGCAAGCACCTGTTCCATGATATAAAGGTTATTGAGAACGGCTATATCTCCTTTCCCAACATAAACGGTATCAGGCGGTGTCCGGCGGCATGAAGCTACAAAAATCCCTGCGCCTGCTATTCCCCCTGCAAGCTGAAGAAAACGACGGCGGGAAGTATCATGCATTATGCTTATCCCTTCATCCGGCCTGCTTTCTTTTTCTATCTGTGGTTTCATACTTGTTTCTGTTTGTAGCTGCACTCTTTCGGGAGGCAATATTTTTAACACCGTTAAAATTAAAAAAAACATGCGTCAAAGCAACAACATTGCCCTGAATAAAATCAATTAAGGTACAATAATACAAAATAACGGTTATTCACGGGTTATTTTTAAACACCTGGCACTATTACATGCGTAATTACTCTGTTTTAAGTGTGGGTATAACGTTTCATGCGTGTTATTTATATTTAATCAGGTTGCTGGTATTATTGGGGTCGGATTCAGGTTTTCACCTCCTCCGCTATATGCAGTGAGCCTGCCGGGCAATACGTTCCGAAAAAAGAGTATGAAAAACAGGTACACAAATACCCCAAACTGCCCCTCGAGAAACGGCTCTACCATCAGTTGCATGAGCAGGGACAGCCAAATAATAAAGAAAAAGAAACTTTCCCGGTTCCGGCCCATGCGGCGCAGTGGCATAAATACCCAGATGATGAACAGTGCCATAGCCGGAAGCCCGCACGCGAAACCGACCGTCATAAACTGGTTATGCGGTATCAGGCGGTTGCGCTGCTCTGTTATTGACGGATACCATTTTTCATAACCCTTTATCATTTCAGGCATCATGTCACCTGCACCTACACCTGCAATAGGGTGTTCCTTTATCAGTTTTAAGGCTATGTCATAAGAGGCAATGCGGGAAAGATCCCCAAGCCGGCCGCTTTTGTCATTGTCCATATAGCGGTACCAGGTATATATTATATGTTCTTTGCGCTCGTGCAGCGTAGGGATGTAGGTAACAGCCAGTGTAAGGACTACAGGCAGGCTCAGCACCACCACAAGCCCTGCTACACTGCGGCGCGCTATAGTAAGATAAAGCCCCCAGCCTATGATGAAAATATACAAGGCGAGCAGGCCGCTTTTAGAGGCAAGCACATGCAGGTAAACAGCCAGCAGGGCCATCACAAAGCCTGTAAACCACTTGACCGGGCGCGTGTTGAGAGAGGGCCACATATACACGCACCAGCAAATATATAGGGCAATCGTCATGCTGAAGCAGATATATTCGCCATATACCGGTGTAGGTATCATGTGCGAGACATTATACTCCTGTATATAATGCTGGTAATGAAGAATAAGGAATGATACACTGTAACACGCACCCGCAAGCAGCATCAGCCCTATACCCAACGTGAGCAGTTCCAGTTGCCGCCGGCTGAAAGCAGGGAGACAATAAAAAGAGACAGGCAGCAGCAGTACTGGCAGCTTCACCTGCAGCAATACTCCCCAGGTTTCTTTATCAGTACTCCAAAGGCCGCTGAGTGCATACATGCCCACCCAGGCCAGGCCGGTAAGCCACCACTTATCCCGCAGCCATGTGCGCGGGTGCACGCCCCACAAAGCATTAACGCCGAAAATCAACATACCCACCGACAGAAATAAGCGGGAAATAAGTAAGCCGCCAACCATTATAAGTATGCTTATTACAGCAATATCAGACTTTGTTAACTTCTTATTATTTAGAAAACTACTTTTGCTCACAGTTTAGCCTATAGTGTGTTAAAACGGTTAAAACGGTAATTTAGTGCACAACAATATTAAACAACTTAGCGGGGACATAAAACACGGCAGTTACCTGGCACTCGCCAAAGGCATCAGCATTGTGGAAAATGAGCTTCCCGGTTACCTGGAACTGCTCACCGGGCTGCGGGAAAACAACACCACCCCCGTGATAGGTATCACCGGCCCACCGGGTGCGGGCAAAAGTACGCTGGTTAACGCGCTGCTGCGCCACTGGCTGCAGCAGCACAAAAAAATAGCCGTTATAGCAGTTGACCCTTCATCGCCATTTAACTTTGGCGCGCTGCTGGGTGATCGCATACGCATGAATGCTTTTTATACTAACAAAAATATATATATCCGTTCTCTTGCTTCCAGAGGCGCACTTGGCGGCCTGAGCAGTAAAATAATTGAAATAACCGACCTGGTGAAGGATAGCCTGTTTGACCTGGTTGTGGTGGAAACAGTGGGGGTAGGGCAGAGTGAAGTGGAAGTTGCCGGCCTTGCGGACTGCACCATAGTGGCCCTGGTACCAGAGGCGGGCGATGAAGTACAAACCCTGAAAGCGGGTATTATGGAAATAGCGGATATATTTGTTGTGAATAAAGCTGACCGTGACAACGCCGAAGCTCTTTACCGCAACCTGCGCTTAATGGCTCATGAAAAAGCAGGAGATGAAAGGGAGATTCCCGTGTTTAAAACAGTAGCTACTGATGAAACGGGCATTGCGGAGCTTGCAGAAGAAATAGAAAACTTTGTAGCTGCGGGTAATAAAATAACAGAAAAGAAAATACAACTGCTGGCTCAGAAAAGCTGGCAACTGATGCAGACCAGGCGCATGGGCGGTGTGAGCCGCTACCAGCTACAAAAAGCTATCACTGATGCGTTGCAGGCAGGTGGCTTCAATCTTTATTCTTTCACCCTGAATTTTATGCGGCAGGTATTCGATAACACCTCTTCATAATAATATACAACCCCGCTGCGTTAACCCCGATATGCTCACTACCTTACCCGCATACTGCCAATATCTGTTGTCCTTCGCACTGGCGGCTTTGGTGGGCGTGTACGCTGTAAGAAAGATTATTTTCATCACCGCCAAGCGCAAAATATTTGACATACCGGACAACATCCGTAAGATACATGGCGAGCAAATACCCAGCCTGGGTGGCATAGGTATTTTTATTGGGTATATGGCTATAGCGCCGTTCTTCGTGCCACTGAACTTTAGCGGGTGGAATTACATTATCATTTCCTCTGTCATTCTCTTTTTTACCGGCGTGTACGATGATATTATGAATATGCGGCCTTCAAAAAAGCTACTGGCACAGCTGGCTGCCACAGCCATAACCGTATACTTTGCTGATATTCGAATTACTTCATTGTATGGTACCTTTGGTATCCATGAGCTTCCCTTTCCGGTGAGTGTATTGCTCACTACGTTTTGCGGCACTTTTTTCATTAATGTATTTAATTTTATTGATGGCATAGATGGGCTGGCGTGTATGATGTCGTTGCTTTACACCACATTATTTGGCCTGCTCATGGCGTTCTCTAATGAAACGGCAACGGCGTGCATCGCTTTTTCCCTTACGGGTGCCACAGCGGGGCTGCTTTTCTTCAACTATCCGCCCGCTAAAATATACATGGGCGATACCGGCTCCATGCTGCTGGGTTTCAGCATATTTCTGCTGTCATTGCTGTTTATCCGCTCCTCGGCGAGCCATATTATCTACCACATTCATGACGCCTTTGGCGGGCAGTCTGCCTTACGGCTGGTAATTGCAGTTTTCTTTCTACCTGTCTTTGACGCGTTGCGGGTATTTGTGTTACGGGCAGTAAAAGGCATTTCGCCACTCAAGGCGGACCGCCGCCATCTCCATTATTACCTGCTTGATGCGGGAATTTCCCACGCCGTTATCACATGGCTATTTGCCGCCGTTAATTGCTCTTCAATTTTTCTTTGTTTGCTGTTCATTAACTCCCCAATATGGCTGGTAATGGCATTTATGGCATTGCCTTCGGCCTTGCTGGCTACAGGTGCAGGTATATTGCAAAGAAAGGCCGGAGTGTAAGTGGAAACCGTTGTCCTGGTTTGAAATAGTCATTTGTATATCCAGTTTAAAAAATGTGCAATTCAAGTACATTTAGTACCTTTATGTAGGTAAAAATAAACTCTCCAGAGAAATTGGTTTAAAAAAATAACAATAATGGTACTATGGGTACTCAAAAAACAACAAAAATAAACCAGCTACTTTCAGCTTATCCCTATGGTATCGTGTTTCAGTCAGCATGGCTTACCCGGCTGGGCTATGATTCAAATCTTCAGAAAAGATACAGGAACAGCGGCTGGCTTGAATCAATCGGTAACGGGGCAATGGTTCGGTCTGGAGATGAAGTAGGTTATGAAGGGGCAATATATGCCCTGCAAAACCAGGCATCGTCAAAAGTTCACCCTGGCGGCAAAACCGCTTTGTCTTTGCTGGGTAAAGCCCATTATTTAGAATTTTCGCCGAAGAAAGTCATCCTTTTTGGAAACGATGACGACATGATTCCCACCTGGCTGAAAAAACACAACTGGGGCATTGACATTGAATACCATCCTACATCTTTTCTGCAAGGCAACTCTGGCCTTACGACGATCAATGTTAAAAATATTTACATACAAATATCTGCTGCAGCCCGGGCAATTATGGAATGTTTGTATTTGGCGCCCGCTCATCAGGATTTATTGGAATGCTACCAACTGATGGAAGGCTTAAATAATCTTATACCAGGGCAGGTACAGGAATTGCTTGAAAATTGCCATTCGGTTAAAGTCAAGCGGTTGTTTCTATATATGGCAGAGAAAACCGGACATGATTGGTTTAGATATATAAACTTGGCCAAAGTTGATTTAGGAGATGGAAAAAGAAGTTTAGTAAAAAAAGGCGTTTATATCGCCAGATATAAAATAACAGTCCCTAAAGAGTTAGACGAATATGGAAAAACCGGCATATAAAAAGCAAGTTGCATTGCTGTTGAGTGTGCTACCAGAAGTAGCTAAAGAAAATTGTTTTGCGCTTCATGGCGGTACCGCAATTAACCTTTTCGTACGCAATATGCCTCGTTTATCAATCGATATAGATGTAACTTATCTGCCGGTTGAGGACCGGGTAACTTCACTCGCAAACATCTCTGATGCCCTGGAGCGAATTAAAGCAAATACCCAAAAAGTAATACCGAATGCACGCATATCACACCGTGAAGATATTTTGAAATTATTCGTTTCCGCTAACGGGGTTGACATTAAACTTGAGGTTAGTGCAATCAACCGGGGAACAATCGAACAACCATTAAGTATGGTTTTATGCGATAATGCACAAATGGAATTTGAAGCCTTTTGCGCTATCAAAATTGTTCCGGTAGGGCAATTGTATGGTGGCAAAATTTGCGCGGCATTAGATCGCCAGCATCCCCGGGATTTATTTGATATAAAATACCTGTTAGAAAATGAAGGAATTACTGAGGCCGTTAAAACAGGCTTTATTTTTTGCCTGTTAAGTAGCGCACGGCCTATCCATGAAATACTATCTCCTAATTTGCAAGACCAGCGTTCTGCGTTCAACAATCAGTTCGCCGGCATGAGTGCACAACAATTTAATTAAGACGAGTTTGAAAGCACCCGTACAAAATTGATAAAGTCTATTCATGGAAATTTAAATAATCAGGACAAATTTTTTTTGTTAAGCATTAAGAACTTAATGCCAGACTGGAATATTTATGATTTTAGCCAGTTTCCCGCTATACTATGGAAGCTGAAAAATTTACAGAGCCTTAAAGACAAGAATCCTGAAAAATACAAAGAATTACATCATTCATTAGAGACATTACTACATGCCCTATAAATTCCTTCTGCCGTTTAAATCATTATGGCTCCGTTTTTCGGAGCCATAATGATTTAAAGAAATATTTGTTATCAATTGCATTTTATTAAGGCATTGTAATAGTGCGGGTTACACCTGATGGCAATGTAAGTACTGCCGTGGCGTCACATACCGGCGCTGTGTTGCTGCCGAAGTTAATGGTTCTGGTCAGGCCACTTGGCAGTATATACACTATCTCGCCGGCTTCTATCCACCTGCAGCCATATTTTACCAGCAGTGGGGTAGCTGTTGCTATATTTATGCTCACTACAGCGCCACTGGGCCGCGTCATTGTTCCGGAGCCGCTGATTGTATAAGCGTCATCAGTCCAGTCAGTTGGTGTTGCCGAACCCGCTATCCAGGTCCGCACCCTGGTCCAGTTGGTAGTAATGGTGCCCGCGCCGCTTGCCAGCACTACTGACCCACTTACTGTTATATTAAAATAAGGTACCCCCGCAGAGTTATTGCCCATATTGGTAATCGTCTTGGTACCGGTTACCTGGTTATCGTTCTGGTAGTAGTTGTTAAACGTAATTGTTTTTACAGAGCCAGTTGCCGAATAGGCACCCACCTTTACAACTATTATTTTACCCCGGCGGTTGCGCCCGTCATGGCACATGCAGTTGGTAGTACCAAAGTCAATCACCGTTGTATCACCACTACGTGTTACAGTGGCGCAGCTCCCCGCAGTTAATCCGGTTGTTTTGTAACCCAGGTTGCCTGAAGTTACATTATTAGCCTGGTCAGCTATTGACTGAGCGTCATCAAAGGACTTTTCAGCAACCGACTGCTCGGAAGCATATCCGCTATCTTCAGTTGTAGTTACAGTTTCCTTTTCTTTTTTATTGCATGAGGCCGCAAAAATGAATAAACCGATAGTAAGCACCGCAGTGCCTGTAGTGAGGGAAAGTTTTGACCTGAACATAGCGTTTGTTTTAAAGGTTTTTATATTGTTAACGTTAATAAGACCACGGGTTTTCAATCAGGTTTAAAGCAGGGGAAAATATTTAACCGCCATATTACCTTGAACTATAAAGGTATCAAAATATATCTATAAAAATCAGGTAGAATATATCTCTGTGCCTCCCAAACTACTCTCGGCTTCCCGTTTGGAATACTAACCTTTTAAGGGGTATGAAATATCCCCCATTACTTTTTAGTTTTGCATCGGAACAACTTTTTATGAGGAATTTTAAACATTTTCTGCCTGCTTTAGCCTTAATGGCCATCTATCAGCCTTCTTTTGCTCAAAAGAAGCAGTTTACTATGGCTGAAGCCACCAACGGCATGGGCACTACCCTGGCCACCAAAGGTATTAAGAGCGCCGGCTGGCAGCCCGGTACCGACATACTCTGGCAATCAGAAAAAAAGAGCGGAGAAGAGGTGTGGACTGCGACTGATTACTCAGCGGAAGGCGGCCCCGTGAGCCGTACCATTACCCGGGGCAGTTTTCCTGATGGCATTAAGCAGGAAACTATACCGGCTATTAAATGGCTGGGTAAGGATGGTGTATACTTCGTTAACGATAAAACAGTTGTAGCGGGCATCCTTGCTGACAAGAAGTTTAACTGGGAAACATTAATGACATTGCCTGATAAGGCGGAAAATGTTACAGTCGACAACAGCAAGCGCGTAGCGTGGACAATTGACAACAACCTGTGGATGTGGGATCCTCAGAAAGGAAATATAAAAATAACCGCTGAACCCGCAGATGTTATTTGTGGTAAATCAGTACACCGCGAAGAGTTCGGGATAGACAAGGGTATATTCTTTTCCCCTAAAGGAAACCTGCTGGCCTTTTACCGCATGGATCAGCGCATGGTCAATGACTACCCGATTGTAAAATGGGATGTAGTACCCGCGAAGGCTGAAATAATTAAGTATCCTATGGCGGGTGGCACTTCGCATGAAGTAACCCTGTGTGTTTATAACCCTGCTACCGGTGCAATAGTTACCTTGAAAACCGGTGTCAATTTCAAAGACCACTACCTTACTTCAGTCACCTGGAGCCCGGATGAAAAATATATATTCGTAGGAATACTGAACAGGCAGCAAAACCACCTGCTGCTCAATAAATACAATGCGGCGACAGGGGAAAAAATAAAAACCCTTTTTGAAGAAACTGACGAAAAGTATGTGCACCCGACCCACGCACTAACCTTTTTACCCGGCAATAATGACGAATTTATATGGTGGAGTGAGCGCGACGGGTATGCCCACCTATACCTCTACAATACTGATGGAAAACTGGTAAAACAATTGACAAAGGGAGCATGGGTGGTGAATGAACTAATCTCATTCACCAAAGCGGGTGACAAAATGATCATTACCGCTTCAAAAGAGTCTCCGCTTGAAAAGCATATCTATAGTGTAAGCCTTGAAAGCGGCCGCATGGAGCGCATAGATAAGGGGGCGGGAATGCACAGCGCCACAGTAAGCGATGATGGAAAATATGTGCTTGACGTTTATAGCGCCGCTGGTACACCTAAAAACACCTATGTGCGTTCGGTTGATGGCACTGTTTCAGTTGAGTTGATGAAGTCGCCTGATCCGCTGGCCGAATATGAAAGAGCACAGGTACGTAACATTACCATAAAAGCAGCTGACGGAGCCACTACGCTTTACAGTAAAATGATACTGCCGCCAAACTTTGACAGCAATAAAAAATACCCGGTTATTGTGTACTTGTACAATGGCCCCAACGTGCAGCTGCTCCACAACTCTTTCCCGGAAAGCGGCAACCTCTGGTATGAGTATATGGCGCAGCATGGCTATATCATTTTCACAATGGATGGCCGCGGCAGCTGGAACAGGGGCATGGCATTTGAGCAGGCTACCTGGCGCAGGCTCGGTGATGTGGAGATGGATGATCAGTTGAAAGCGGTGGAGTACCTGAAGAAGCAGAATTTTATTGACCCGGCCCGCATGGGCGTGCATGGCTGGAGTTTTGGCGGTTTTATGACAACATCTCTTATGCTAAGGCACCCCGGGATCTTTAAGTGTGCAGTGGCGGGTGGGCCGGTAATAGACTGGAGCATGTATGAGGTAATGTACACCGAGCGTTACATGACCACCCCGAAAACAAACCCTGAAGGCTACAACAAAAGTAATCTTTTGGATAAGGTGAAAAACCTGCAGGGGAAACTGATGCTGATACATGGCGCGAGCGACAACGTGGTAGTATGGCAGCACAGCATGGACTTAATAAAAAAATCGGTTGACGAGGGCGTGCAGGTTGACTACTTCGTGTACCCCGGTCATGAGCATAATGTGAGAGGTAAAGACAGGGTACACCTGATGCAGAAAATAACCAATTACTTTGATGATTATCTGAAATAATTTTATTTTTTTATATAAACCGCCAGGCATTAATTACTGCCTGGCGGTTTTGTTTTTATCACTCCGGTTACTTTTGACTAAAACCCCGCCTTTTTCAGTTCGCTGAATGGTATTGGCGTACTAATGCCGTCAGCGGGTGTTTCAGAGTTATTGCGCACATCTTTTGTTACCACAAGGTTGCCTTTTTCAAGGTAGTTGCCCTTACCGTATATGCGCAATATCAGTTTGCCCAGCTCCTCAGCTTTGCGGGCTTTCTCTTGGGGCGACGCAGTAAAAAACGAAGCGTCACCAACAATTACATTCATCTCGGTGCGGTTATCTTCTATCTTTATTTTCAGCGCCTGCCACGTAGGCAATACCGTTATCAGGCTATCCTGCACTATGGCTGTTTTGCCATCATTTTCCTTGCCATCCTCGCATGATGAGAACGCCGCGACTGTCCCCATAAGCCCTATCGCCAATATCAGTTTTTTCATAAAAAGTTATCCGTTTTAAAATATATAATAATTGAGCTGGCATTTTAACAAAGTGTCTCCTGGCCTTAACTGAACAATACATCGCGCATTGTAAATACACCCTGTCGGCTTTCCAGAAATTCCGCTGCGAGAACTGCCCCTAATGCGAAGCCATCCCTATTGTGTGCAGTATGTATTATTTCAATACTATCAATTTCGGAGATGTATTTTACCTTATGTGTACCAGGTACATCCTCGGTTCTGTGCGCCAGCACAGGCAAAATATCTGCATTGTTCAAAAAGTTCAGCGACCATGTTTTCTTAGTTTGCAGCCGCTCCAGTATTTGTTCAGCGAGTGTTATAGCGGTGCCGCTTGGCGCGTCTTTTTTTTGCAGGTGGTGGGTTTCTTCTATTTGTGGCTCATAGGCACCGTGCCCGTTTATCAGCGTCGCCAATAGTTTGTTCACCTCAAAGAATATATTTACCCCAATGCTGAAATTAGACGCGTACAGGAAAGTACCCTGCCGCTCCTTAGCTGTTGCGGTCACCTCCTGTAGTTCTTCATTCCAGCCGGTGCTGCCGCACACCACTTTTTTGCCCGCCGCCAAACACGCCAGCACATTCGTTCTGGCTGTTTCGGGGCCTGTAAATTCAATAACTACATCTGCTGCTTCAAGGCTTGCTGCATTGAGCTCGTGCCGGTTAGCCGAGTTGATGCGCAACACAATACTGTGTCCTCTTTTCAGCGCGGCCTGCTCTATCGCATGGCCCATTTTTCCGTATCCTATAAGTGCTATTTTCATGGTAAATGCTGAGGTGAAGGTACAGAAATTTACTATGAAACAGCTTTGTTAACTATGCATTCATACTTATATAATCTGGCAATAATGCCAGCTAATACACGCCCAATCCCCCAAAAGCAAAAACCCTGCGCCTTCCGCAGGCGCAGGATTTTTATATACTGCTATTTTGTATTTAGAATATGTTTTCAGAAGCCGTTTCTGGCGTGTGGGTTGTGTCTTTTGAACCCTTCATAATAAATGATACAAACCAGATACAACAGATAGAGTAACATAGTTTTAAAGTTTTTTTAGTGCCGCAAGATTAAATACAGCATAGCCCTTTTGTCATTTAAAAAACAAGTATTTTTAAAAAAATTGTTTTGTTCACCAAATGTAAGAGGCTGTAATTGCGCCTCTTACAAATGGATACTAATATTTTTTGTTTTTTTTTGTTAAGAGCTTTGATAATTTCAGCATCCACACCTGTTCTGTTTCACTACCCTGATGCTGAAATATGATGTAATATACCGCCGCCCTCCTTCCGTTGCCAAATAAACTTCACGAACGGTCGTAAAACTTCACGAACGGTAAAAAGCGGTTATTTTCGTTAACAAATGATTAGGAAATACAGGTAAATGCTAGTTTTAAAATCATCAACCCGTATGCATATCTACGCATAAAAGGAAAACACGGATGTGAGGGGAGGAAAATAATTTGGGATTTTAGGACAACAAATAAAATAGGCGGCCATTAGGTAAAGAATAGTCAATCAAATACCAGCCAAACCATAAATAAGGTTGTACCTAAAGTGAAGGTTGGGCTTGTGTAACGATGGGAAAGCCATCGTTACACTTGTGAAAAAGCCTTTGAAAGTAGAAAAAAACGCCGCCTGAAAGGCGGCAATGCACCCTACGGATACTTAACCCCAAAAAGATAGATCAAAGGCTCGCCGGGCCGTTGCCGGCCTTCAACAACCGAAATATTGCACTTGCCGTTAGAATAAATATCTTTTTTCTGCCCGTTCGAGTTTTCTTTTGCCATAAACTTAAAGCCCTGCTTTTTAGCTTCAGCTAATAGCTTATCAGGTGTTTTTTTGGTCATAGTCTGCAACACAAGGTAAATAACCGGCTTTTCCTTCTTTTGATAAAAACACATTATGTTATCTCCGGCGTTCTCAGCTGTCATATTTACAGGTATGAACCGCACGTAGTTCTGGGTATCAGTTTTGCCCTCTTCATATTTCTTCCAGCTGCCCTTGGTCAGTTTCTCGCTAACCTGGTTAAAGGTGCTGGCGCCGAGAGTTATCATTTCGCTCACATTTTTTATTTGTGCGTTTACCAGCAGGGGCAGAGCCATAGCGGCTATCAACAGCAGTTTCTTCATTATTATATATTAAAGTATCGTTGCGCTATAAAAGTAAGCAAAAATCGCTCCGCATTTCTTGTTAACCTGTTCACTAATAAAAAAGCGCTGCCCGGCAGTACCCGGCAAGCGCTTCTTTCTTAAAATATAAAGTACTTAATCTTCCCAGTACTGCACCCCGTTTTTATCTATATAGCCAAAATCGTCTTTGAGTTCTACCAGCACCAGCCCATCACAGAAGTCATCAATATAATCATCATAAATACAAGGCACTACCAGGGTGCCTTCCGTATTTATATAGCCCCATTTACCGTCAATGCATACTGCCGCCATACCTTCTGAAAAGTCCATGGCCGCGTCATAGATCTGCGGTACCACCTGTTTGCCATCGCGGTCTTTAAACCCAACCTTTTCTCCATCTTCTGATATATCCATGGTGAGGCCGTCATAATAAACATCGTCTCCGGGTGCATCAACGAATTTGCCGGTTTTATCAATAAATTTTGTCTCTCCGTTTAGTTCCACAAAGGCTACGCCATCAATAAAGGGAGCTACCATATCAAACTTGCACGGTATTACCACATCGCCCTGCTTATCAATAAAACCCCACTTATCCCTTATTTCCACTATAGCCAGGCCATCAATAAAGTTTTCAGCGTCATTAAATCTGAAAGGTATTACCTCGTTACCCGATTTATTAATATATCCATACCTGTCTTTCTTTTCCACCGGGGCAAGACCTTCCTTAAATGGCAGCGCATAGTCATAGCGATAAGGAATAACGAGCTTATCATTTTTATCTATATAGCCGCATTTTTCTTCCATTCTCACTACGGCCAGCCCTTCGCTAAATGGGTCTGCACTTTCATAAACATAGTCAATAACTTCTTCTTTCTTTTCATTGCAGTAACCCCATGCCATTCCTTTGCGGTAAGGTATCAGCACCTCGTTATTATCCTCTTTTGCCGCCATAGCCGAAAGGTCTATTATTGTGGCTTTCTTATCTTCCATAGTATTGCTCTTAATTGTGAATCCGGTTGCAAAAATAGCAAAGTTTAAGGAGGTATTTGATACAATGAAATATTGGGGTGCAGTGCCGTTCAGTTTTGAAATTAGTTTGAGCATTCACTAAAATCAAACGTTATAGACAGACTATATTTGCGGTTTTCAAAATGGCAAAATACGATAACATTTATCAAACTGAGTAGTATGTAGACGAAGTGTCGGCAAAATACCTTTTCGTAAGTAGTAGTAAAGCTGATGTGATTAAAGCGATAGAATACCAATACATTCAACCCTATTATGAAGACCACCTATTTAATTTAGCATTTGGAGATTATGATATGGAAACTACAACCTTAAATGACAAGGTAAATACCAATAATGACGACCATTATGCTGTGTTTAATACTGTAGTAAGTACAATACCCGCTTTTTTTGAAAACTACCCCCGCGCTACCATTATGGTGCAGGGAAGTGATAATAGTGAGGAATTTATCAGCAATTGCAGGAGACAGTGTACTAAAAAGTGTAAAGAAAATTGCAAAAATGCGGGTAGAAGAATTAGTACATACAGGTATTATGTTAATAAGAATTACGATGATTTAATAAAAGATTACGAATTTCTAGGTGGAATGAAGATGCGTAATGGCGCTATTTTATTATATCATTATGAGAGAGGAAAAGAATATGATTCCGTATTTTGTAATAAAAGAGTACCTTTTCATGAAAACTAAAGAAACTAACGCCCAAAAATTGGTAAAGGAGCCACAGAAGGCTCTGCTATCTTTTGTAGCAGCTAAACTAAAGAACAGGGTTTTATTTCCGGAAAAACTGGAAGAAGCTAAACAGTATTTGAAGAATATTGAAGTAGCAAAATCGTAAATTTCTAATCATAAAAATTTCAGGCGTTCAATTGAGCGCCTTTTTTATTTAGATAAATCTGGAAGATTTATTTGTATGCTGTTAAAAGTACTCCGTCAAAATTTGTAAATGATTTTGGTTTCTGATCGTCTTTTAGGGGCCGGTTAATTTCCATGCATAATTGACGCATCTATAAAAACTGCATGGTATGTTAGGTGATATTATTATGAGCACTACTGGCCTCAGCGAAAACGAAATCAATGCACTGTAACAATACCTCTTTAATCACGTCTTTTACAATGGGCTCGGTATCTCCGGCTATGTTTACGTTTTTTATTTTCAAATATATTAGCTTTTAACCACAATTGCATGTACCATGCCAACCATTGTGCAAATGCATAATGAAAATAAAAATTTTCTTTTACCCGCCTGCATTTCGCGGGTTATCCACAGGCGGTTAATTTCTTTTTACCGTCTGAGGGGTTGATTTGTGGTAATTTAGCTGTCGCGCTAAAGGAAAGCGATCCCTGATAAATAAAATTTTCAATCTATGAGTACAACAGCTGATAATAAAGGACTACCGTTTACCCGGCAATATACTAAAGAAGGAGTGAATGCATTTGACATGTTTGACTACGACTACCGTACATCGGTTATCCGTAACCCGAATGGTGAAAAGGTATTTGAAATGACCAATGTGGAAGTTCCAAGCCATTGGTCACAGATAGCCACCGATATTTTAGCCCAGAAATATTTCCGCAAAGCCGGCGTGCCACAACCCGATGGTACTACGGGCCACGAAACATCAGTAAAGCAAGTAGCTCACCGCCTGGCTGACTGCTGGCGCCAATGGGGGGAGAAGTATAACTACTTCGCTTCCGCACATGATGCACAGGTATTTTATGATGAGCTTATTTATAGCATATTATTACAAAGCTGTGCGCCTAACTCCCCGCAGTGGTTCAACACGGGCCTCTATAGCAGCTACGGCATAGAAGGCAAGCCACAAGGGCACTACTATGTTGATGGTGCTACCGGTAAACTGGAGCGCTCAACAAACGCATATGAACACCCGCAGCCGCACGCCTGCTTTATACTTAGTGTTGATGATGACCTGGTGAATGAAGGCGGCATTATGGATCTTTGGGTGCGTGAAGCACGTATTTTCAAATACGGCTCCGGCGTAGGCACTAACTATTCCAATATCCGCGCGGAAGGCGAAAAGCTCAGCGGCGGCGGCACATCAAGTGGCCTCATGAGCTTCCTAAGGATAGGGGACAGGGCGGCAGGTGCCATCAAAAGTGGCGGCACCACCCGCAGGGCCGCTAAAATGGTTTGCCTTGACCTTGACCACCCTGAAATCATCAACTTCATTGACTGGAAAGTAGAAGAAGAGAAAAAAGTAGCGGCGCTTATAGCCGCTGGTTATGCTTCAGACTATGAAGGCGAAGCCTACAAAACTGTTTCCGGTCAGAACTCCAATAACTCAGTACGTATTCCTAACTCTTTCTTCCGGTGCCTCGAAAACAATGAAGACTGGGAAATGACGGCCCGCAGTACCGGCAAAACAATGAGAAGCATCCCTTCAAAAGAATTATGGGAGAAAATATCTTATGCCGCATGGCGCTGCGCTGACCCTGGTACACAGTACAACAGCACCATTAACGAATGGCATACCTGCCCTGAGGGCGGCTCCATAAGAGCATCTAACCCATGCTCAGAGTATATGTTCCTTGATAACACAGCCTGTAACCTTGCCTCACTTAACCTGCGCCGTTTCTTTAATGAAGAAACGAGCAAGTTTGACGTGCAGGGTTTTGAATACATGGTGCGCCTGTGGACAGTAGTGCTGGAGATTTCAGTACTCATGGCGCAGTTCCCGTCTCCGGAAGTGGCGCAGCTAAGTTATGACTACCGCACACTCGGCCTTGGTTATGCTAACCTCGGCTCTATGCTTATGGTAAGCGGTATAGCCTATGACAGTGAGGAAGCCCGTGGTATAGCAGGTGCCATATCAGCCATTATGAATGGTGTAGCCTATAAAACATCGGCAGAGATGGCGAAAAGCCTGGGCGCCTTTTCTAAATACGAACAGAATAAACAACACATGCTGCGTGTAATGCGCAACCACAGGGCGGCAGCCTACGATGCCGCTGATGCCTACGAAGGAATAGAAATAAAGCCTGTTGGTATCAATGCCAAGTATTGCCCCGATTATCTGCTTAAAGCAGCCACCCGCGCCTGGGATGAGGCCGTGCAGCTGGGCGAGCAATACGGCTACCGAAATGCGCAGGCTACCGTGATAGCCCCTACGGGCACCATAGGTCTTGTAATGGACTGCGACACCACCGGCGTGGAGCCAGACTTCGCGCTGGTAAAATTCAAAAAACTTTCAGGTGGCGGTTATTTTAAAATCATCAACCATAGCATACCCGCGGCCCTGAAAAAATTGGGATACAGGGCTGACGAAATAGATACAATAGTAAAATACGCGAAAGGCCATGGCACTTTTGCCGGTGCCCCATTCATTAACCACCAAAGCCTAAGCGAAAAGGGATTCATAGCTGATGAGCTTAAAAAGCTGGATACTGCGGTTGAAAGCGCTTTTGAAGCAGGATTTGTATTTAATGTATATACGCTTGGCGAAAGTTGCCTGCAACGCCTGGGCTTTACACCCGAGCAATATTTCGCCACTGATTTCAGCCTGCTGCATGAGCTGGGCTTTAGTGATGATGAAATAAACGCGGCCAACGACTACGCCTGCGGCACAATGACTGTCGAAGGAGCACCTTTCCTTAAAAATGAGCACCTTTCTGTGTTTGACTGCGCTAATAAGTGCGGTAAAAAAGGCGAGCGTTTCATACACGCCCATGGCCACATCCGGATGATGGGTGCTGTGCAGCCTTTTATCAGTGGTGCTATTTCAAAGACCATCAACCTGCCTAATGAGGCGACTATTGACGAAATTAAAGATTGTTACTACCTCAGCTGGAAACTGGGCCTGAAAGCTTGTGCGCTTTACCGTGACGGTTCTAAGCTGAGCCAGCCGCTCAGTACAAAAAGCGATAGCAAGAAAAAGACCGAAGTAAAGGAAGAAGCCGTTACCATTGATGACGGGCAGATAGTAGATATGAGCCGCCTTACGGTGGAGGAACTGCTTGAAGAAGTGAACAGACGCGTGCAGGAAAGCCCTGATACGCAGCTGAAGCGCGAACTCAGCCGCATAGTGGAACGCAAACAGCTACCAGCCAAACGACGCGGCTATACCATAAAGGGTAAAGTGGGTGGTCAGGCTATGTTCCTGCGAACTGGTGAATATAATGACGGTACTCTTGGTGAAATATTTATTGATATGGCCAAGGAAGGTGCTACCATGCGCAGTTTACTCAACAGTTTTGCGATAGCTATATCTGTTGGCCTGCAATATGGCGTGCCGCTTGAAGAGTATGTAGATAAGTTCATTTTCTCCCGTTTTGAGCCGTCTGGTATGGTGGAACACCCGAATATAAAATCCGCTACCTCGGTGCTTGATTATATATTCCGCTTGCTGGCATATGAGTACCTCGATCGGGAAGATCTGGTACATGTACCAGACCCTGAGAAAAAACCACGCCAGCAGGAAATAGAAGACCGCAGGCAGCAGGAACTCTCGCAGGTAAGAATAACCGCACCGCAAACCACGGTACCAAAACCTAAGTCTGTTACCGCACCGGTACCGGTACCGGTAGCTGTTGCCGCTCAAAATAGCTCCGACCTTAAAAAGCTGATGGGAACAAGTGCTGATGCGCCTGCCTGCCGCAGTTGTGGCAACATAACCATGCGCAACGGTACCTGCTATATGTGCCCTAACTGCGGTACTACTACAGGCTGCAGCTAAGTTAAGATTCATTAGCACCCTTTTTACAGGGCAGGTATTTATCAATAATAAAACAGGGTGCCTCTAACCGGGGCACCCTGTTTTATATCAATAATGCCAAGCCCCGATATAGAAATGATATTACCACAACAATTGCAAACAAAACATATACGGCTTCTTGATGCCCATTAAAATATGGGTAGTATGGCATTGTTTGTGTGACTGCTATGGCGGGCTCAAAAAATATACAAGGTGCTGACAACACTATGATAACACCCCCGGTAACGTAAAAATAGCTACGGTGATTATTAGTTAATATTGCTTGCTATGTATTCTTTGATTTCAAATGGTTCAGGTGTGTCTATTTTATATATTAACCCGTTGCAGACCTTAATGAAACATATATTGTCCTTGGTGTATTTTATGTGATTTATGTGATCAGAATTATCTACATAAACTTTGCCATTACCAACATTTAGAATAGCGCGTTTCTGCGCATT
>JACMPD010000124.1 GCA_014377675.1 Taibaiella sp. | reverse complement strand
TAAAGTTGGTTACAAGCTCAGAAAACGCGCGCTCCATAGCAGCGTCTTTAGAAGCCATTAATCAGACTGTGAACAACCTTGCCGGTCTTTCAGGTACGCTGGCTAAGGAGAACGATGAAATAAAAAATATAATTCACAATACAAATAATATCACGGCTTCATTCGCAAAAAACGGAGATACAATACGCCGTATATTGTCTAACTTCAACAATGTATCAAACCAGCTGGCTAATGCACACATTCAGCAGACTTTTAATGAGCTTCAGGGCTCAGTTACACAATTGCAGGACGTAATGAAGAAAATGAACAGCAATGATGGGTCGCTTGGTTTACTCATTAACAATAAAGACCTGTACAATAACATGAACAGCTCCATAAAATCGATAGACAGGCTAATGACAGACCTTAAAGAACATCCTTCCCGCTACGTGAATGTTACCATTTTCGGCAGAAAGAAGAAAGACTGATAAGCGCTCATAAACAAATTGAGGATTGAACAGACATACATTTTACGGCATATTTTTACTTTGTGTGTGTTGCCTGTTTGGGGTGTCGCCTTCCCTTTACGGCCAGGTAAAAGATACGTCTGATAAGATGACGATACATATACTCAATAACCGGGTACTTACTTTTACTAAAACTGATTCAGGCGATTTTTTTAGGTTTGTAGGGGACGTTATTATGCAGCAGGGTACTGATACATTGTATTGCGATAGCCTGATCCAGAACAAAACAACTAATATTTTAGAAGCGTTCAGCAATGTAAGGATAGCGCAGGATGGCGGCACACAGGGCCTGTGTGACTATCTGAAATATACTTCTTCCCAAAAACTCGCCTTAATGCAGGGCAACGTAAGCCTCACTGACGGAAAAAACCAGATGTGGTGCAATGAACTTACCTACGACCTGGGCACCAAAACCGGGGTATACAATAATGGAGGCACGCTCCACGCTGACTCCACTACAGTTACCAGCAACAGCGGTATTTACAACGTGAAGACCAAGGAAGCAAGATTTACAGGCAATGTGACTGTAAAAGACCCGGCATATACCACCACATCAAAAGATATGGGGTATAACACTGAAACCAAGCTCACCCGTTTCTTTGCGCCTTCTGTGGTGGTAGGTGACAGTGGTAAAACCCGCCTGCAAACCAGCAGCGGCACCTATGACAGCCACAACAGCATCGCCTATTTTGAAACACCCTCTAAGATATGGTATGACGGCCAATACATAGAGGGCGACACGCTCTATTATAACAAACTAACCGGGAATGGCTACGGTAACGGCCATGTTATTGCCTGGGATACCGCACATGGTTCCACCCTTTATTGCGGCCATGCAGCCTACAACCAGAGGAAAAGAGAAATGTGGGCTACAGTAAAGCCGGTGCTGAAACAGATAAAGGGCACCGACACACTATACATAAGAGCCGACACTTTCCACTCCGCTCCCATGGCAAAAATACTGCCTCCTAAGGCCGGCACGGTAAAAGACGCAGATACAGGGGTGGTGAAACGAAAAGAGGGAAGTTACAAGTTGCCGGCAGCAGCAGATAGTTCCACCCTTACAGCTGCACAGGTAACCCCGGTAGCATTACTGCCCGTTGCTGTACCGGACACCTTACCTAAAACGGGCAGTCGCAAGAAGAAAAAAGGGGCAGTAACAGCCGCTGTAAATGCCCCTTCGCCCTTGGCAGACACAGCATGGGCTGACTCCACAGCGCCGCTCTATTTTTGTGGCTATCATCACGTGCTCATTTTCTCTGATTCGTTGCAGGGCGTGTGTGACAGTATCTGCTATACCCAGTCTGACTCTACTATACGCATGATTTACAACCCGATAGCCTGGAGCCGCAAGAGCCAGGTAACCGGGGACACTATATGCCTGCAACTCGATAGCAACCGCCTCCGCAGCATTTATGTGCCGAATAATGCATTTATTGTTTCCCTGGCCGGGCCTGATAAAGCTGGTCTGTATGACCAGGTACAGGGCCGCACGCTCAAAGGCTACCTTAAAAACAATACCATTACGAGTATGCTCGTTTTTCCAGGCAGCGAGGCCATCTACTATTCAAAAGATGAGCGCGGAGCCTATATAGGCGTCAGCCAGTCAAAAAGCGACCGTATGAAGGTGACCTTCGAAGACCAGGCAATAAAGAAAATCAATTTTGAGCGGGACGTACACCAGACCCTCACCCCGCTTGACAAAGCGGACATCCCCAATACAAGGCTCAGCCGTTTTAAATGGCTCGATGATAAGCGACCGCGGAGTAAAGAAGAATTGTTTGAGTAGAAAGTGATATAAAACCCTTGGCAGCCAGGGCTTCACCCAATGTTAATACATAGTAATAAGCGGTTTGCGTCGGTAAGTTGCAGTTTTTAAAAAATTAGTAAATACATTTGCAGACTAACTGCGAACGATAATATGTTTACTTATTTGGCGAGTAAGTTCAGAAGGGTTACAAGTAATCAGGCTTATATGCCTGAAATAGATGGTATGAGGTTCCTTTCCCTTTCTCTTGTTACACTTTTCCACATACGGGGTTATTTCTTACAGAAAACAAAGCTTGTGTTTGCTGATAAAGTCAGCGACTACAATTTGTTCAATACTTTTATGGAAGGCGCCGACAGGAGCGTTCCATTATTTTTTGCTATCAGCGGGTTTATTCTATGCCTGCCTTTCGCCAATCATTACCTGAAAGGCGGCAGGCCTATTGAGCTTAAGAGCTACTATGTGCGACGGGTGACCCGGCTGGAACCTCCGTACTTCATAGTGATGACCATCATTTTCCTCGCTCAGCTGGCATTGCATGTTTATGATTTCAAAACCCTTTTCCCTAGCTTACTGGCGTCACTTATCTATTCCCACAACCTTATTTATCATACCACACCACTGGTTACGGTTGTAGCCTGGACATTAGAGGTAGAGATACAGTACTACATTGTAGCTCCCTTCATGTTTCGCATCTTAAAACTGTCTGCCCTTGCACGGCGCAGCATTATAGCTTTCGCTATTGTTGGCTTTGTGATATTGCAAAACGTATTTCCGCCGCCGTTCCTTAGTATATATGCCCACATACAGCACTTCCTTATTGGTATACTTATAGGCGACTTCTATGTGTCCGGTGTAGCGAAAGACTTTTTCAAACAAAAATGGATGGCATTAGTAGGCTTGGCCGCATTCCTGGTCATGTTCTTTATGCCTATGACCCATACTTATGGCGCACAGGATATTGTTTCTAAACTGGCATTACCATTTCTTATAGGTATTTTTTATTATGTAATTTTGAATAACGAAATTGTAAAGTCAGTTTTCAGCTTCAAGTTTGTGCCCATTATAGGTGGTATGTGCTATACTATATACCTGCTGCACTATACAATTATTTCTATGGTAGGCAAGTATACCGTAAACATTAAGTTTACTGACTATTACCTGCCTAACCTTATGTTTCAGTTTGTGATACTTATGTTTATCATATTGGCCGTTTCCTCAGTTTTCTTCCTGTATATTGAGCGCCCGTTCATGGATAAAAAATGGG
>JACMPD010000123.1 GCA_014377675.1 Taibaiella sp. | reverse complement strand
CCGGCAGTCTTTTGTACCCAGGCCGAGATACGCATTGCTGGCGAAGGCACCAGTACCTACAGCCGAAACCAACACTTTACTACCCGGGTTTGGAAGCTGGTAGGTTATCGTATTGTTGGTATTAAAAGATCCGGTTCTTGTTTGTTCATTATCAGGGTCAACGGTTCTGAAATAGTATATATTTGTAAGAGCGGTGGTGCCAGTGTTAGTGAGCACAACATTTACTGTAAAATAGAGCTTTGAAGTATCGAGGGTGGTTGTCTGCCTGATGGCTAAGGCACCTTGCGCCCCCGTCCATACTCCTTTGCTTATTCCTGAACCTGACGAATACCCTGTATTAGTACCTGTTAGCGTGCCGGAATAGCCTGAAGCCCCTGAAAACTGGTATCTAGGGATATATGCTGTTGATCGTACACCATTCACTTCTATTGCCCATCCTTCCTGCGGGGAGCCTGGCAGGTAATAATCGCCAAAAAACGGCGGTGTACCAGTTGTCCATCCATCGCGGCCAAAGTCAGCCACAAAGCCGAGAAAATTAGTGCTTGATGTCATGGTACCAGCGCCGGGATCCCAAAAATTGATGGATGCGGACAAATTGGGGTGATAACCTGAGGGGGCAGGCAATGTGCTGCCAAACCCGCCATTGGGTGCTACACCCACTTCAACAAATGCCCCCTGTAAAAACACACAGTCACCAGTAAGCTGCGCGTATAAACGCATACCCGTCACCCCTGATAAACAAACCACCAATAAAATAAAACGTAATAATTTCATAGTAATCAATCACTTAACTGTAAAACAATATGCCTACAACCAGCATTTTTCTCTTCAAACCAAACCCACAACCTGAAAATACAGGCTTTTATTCATTTAATAAAGGTAATTAGTGACAATGCAAGGTAAAATTATCACAATAAACTAACAATACAATGCCGGGCGTATAAAACCCAGCCAAAGCTACCAGCAATACGGAAATGCATCCGCATTCCTGGGTGTTGGTGTTCTGTAACAGTAAAAGACAGGTGTAATTCAGAAAAAGTTGGGCAAAAGGTGAAAATATTTTTTCGCTGTATATTATTTACACTGTAACTATCAAGACAAAAGTCTATTTTATCTCTAGCTGAGCGGTATATACTCTTCCGTCTTTATCCCAAAGTTTTACGGTGTAGGTGCCTGGCTCCATGTCTTCCAGGTCTACTTTACATACATCATTGTTTTTAGGATAGGATAAATCCAACTCCTGCTGCCCGCCCGTGGCATCAATCAATGCGCAGCTGACTATACCAGGCATTACAACAGAAAAGTGTTTCTGGCCCTTCTGCGGCTGGTTAATGAATATTGTCGTATTTTCAACTGCGGCTTTTTTGCGGTAGTAAACCCCGCGCCTGAACATTACAGTGCGGGTAACATGGTCTTCCCAAACTACATATATATACCCGCCGCCAATAGCTACATCAGCATTGATCATTACTCCCTCTGCCACCGTATCATAGGCTGCGGGAAACCCCTTCGTCAATTCATCAGTAAATGAGAGGGACACCTGGTTGTTACCGCCTACGGTTTGTGTCCAAACTATAGCCTCGGCAATACCATTGCCCGATATACGCGGAAAGTTTTGTGATACCACGCCGGTCACCTCTCCGGTTAACGGTTGTGTAATAATGGCTTGTGTGCTCAGGGATAGCTTTGTAAGGTAGATAATGCTGTTTTCGCGATAGCCACTCATGTACACTGTATAAAGTGTATCACCAACAATAACCCCGTGCGGGCCGCTGGCAGGGCATGTAGCCGGGTAGTAAGCGGCGGAATCGAGCTGCAGCCCCTTGCTGAAGGAGCCGCCGCCATTAACTGAAACTCCTCCCCATATATTACGCAGGCCACCTGAGTTATTCCTGTAAAGCAAAACTGCGGCATTGCCGGAAACCACCGGAGCTGCAGGGCTGCAGTCACAGACTGTATTGCCTGAAAGTATGCTTGCGGCAGTATCTTTCAAAAAAGATTCGCCCATGTCAGGTGATCCGGCCATTACATAACGGGCTGCGTCATAGCCTTTAGTGAGCTTCATATAGCTGATAAAGGGGTTGCCGTTTTCGTCAGCGGTAAGCACCGGGAAGCGGGTGATGAACTCCTCGCCTTTATCCACCATTACCGGGGCTGAGAAATTAGTGCCGCCATCATAAGAATGCCTTACGTATATATGATTTTTTTCTTCCGGAAGTTCTTTATAGGTAATATATACCGAATCGCCATGCGCGGCTAAGTCAGGCCCTGCCCATGACGATGCGAAGACCGGCGTAGATACCGGGCCTATGTTTACCGGCTGGGCAAAGGACTCCCCTCCCCACCTGGCGAACCAAGCTTTTCCATTTTCATCGCCCCAAAGCACCATAGGGTCATTGTGCTTATCAAGCTTAATGCGCGGGTGCAGGTTGCCATACATTTTATGCGCCACCGGGTACGGTGCCTGCCAGCCTATTACGCTTTGCGAAAAAACCGGGAGTGCAATGAGCACGAATAACGAAGTAAATAATAATCGCATATTAAAAGCAAAGGCTAAAAATAGGAAAGTTTTTCGGGACATCTATAATTCATAGACGTTACCTTCTTCAGCAATGTGCACATTATTAAAAACGACCTGGGCTTCTTCTTTAAACGGATAGAGGTCTTTGTATTTTGAAGAGAAGTGCCCCAGCAGCAGCATACCCACGCCTGCTGAGACCGCAAGTTGTGCTGCCTGCAATGCGGTGGAGTGGAACCGGGCTTCCGCCTTGTCCCTGTCATTATGCAGGTAAGTGCTTTCATGATAGATTGCGTCAGCGCCGGTAATATAGGGCAGAAAACTATCAGTATAAACCGTATCAGCACAATAGGCGTATTTCTTCGTTGGCGGCGGGTCTGCGGTTACGGTGTCATTGGGTATCACTTCGCCAGTGCTGCTTGTATAATCAGCTCCCTGTTTCAGGCTGTCATAGAAGGAGATGGGGATATTCAACTCCATACATTTTTCTGGCAGCAACCGGCGGCTCCTTTGCTTGGTTTCCACTACAAAACCATGGCAGTCAATGCGGTGTATAACCGGGAAGCAGGATATGGTGAAGGAAAAATTTTCTACGAGCAGCCCGGCGCCTTCAGGTAACGGATAAAAATGCAGCCGAAAGGAGAGCACTGTGCCCGCGGCCTCCAGTATAAGATCAAGAATGCTTTTGAGTGGGGCCGGGGCAAACAGGTGCAGGGGATCTGACCTGCCCATAAGACTCATGCTGTTGAGCAGGCCGGGAAGCCCAAAATAATGATCGCCGTGCAGGTGGCTGATGAGTATGTAGTTGAGCCCCCGCCACCTGATGCCATAACGCTGCATCTGCACCTGGGTACACTCGCCGCAGTCTATGAGAATCAGTTCGCTGCGCAATGCCACCACCTGCGCCGTGGGGTGCCGCCCAAAGGCGGGCAGCGCCGAGTTATTACCGAGTATTGTTATTTTCATTCGTGGAGATAAAGATAGGGGATAGTTGATGAGAATGGAGGTGTAAAATGACTTTACTGAAAAGTCCCCGTCTAAACCAGCAGTTGGAATTTGACTTCTGTATAAATAAAAATATTTTTTATGAATTGTTAGTGTCGCTTATGGGGCACACTATTGCATCTTTCTGCTACCTGTGGATTTTGCTGGTGTAAATGGCTGAATGTTTGTGCCAGAGTACGCCGTTACCTGCGTTTGTTTTTCCGTTTGTGCTTCGTTGTAAGATGCCAGCAATGGAATATCTAAAAGCGACTGAAGTTTTATAAGGCTCTCCAGTGTCAAATTTTGCTTGCCCTTCACTATTTTATTTACCTGTTGTGGTGTAACACCCAATTTTTCTGCAAGTTCCTTTTGCGTCCAGTTAAGTTCATCAAGGCGGGCTAACACCTTAATAGCTATACTGAAAGATTCGCGCAGTAAAGACCTGTTTTTTATGCGGCTCTCAATTTCCTTTAATAAGGAAGTGTCATCCTCCGCAACTAATTCAAGTAACTTTTCTTTATTTGTGGTCATCATTGTTCTTTTATCCATTCCTGAAGTGAATCAATATCAAATATACCCTGTGTCCCGAGATAGTCACGGCATTGTTTAATTTTCCCCAACTCGTCCGCAGTGTGTGATCTTTCTTCCATAAAGCGGGTTAATTTAATTGCACCCCCGGTAATTAGAAAACAATTGTCGTCGATTTTAATTGAGTACAACCTTAGGTACTGTTCTCTGCCTTTTTGCAATGAAAGTGACCGGATGTTTGTTTCAAGGTTGTTTAGTGGTTTGAAGAATTCTTCCAGTCTGTTAAATTCATCATTGGTTAGCTGGTTTAATGTATCTTCAATGGTTTCGGCATCATCGGCAATCATTTCCGCAAGCTGAAAAATGGTTTTATTTTTGGGTAAATCAGCTGTGTTTGCTTTCAGGAAATTATATACAACCTGTGGGTCTTGCCAAAAAGCCAGCAAACGGCGCAACTCATTTTGACTTTGACCCACATACTTCAAAGCGTATAACTTACCGGCAAATATACTTACTATCTTCATTAAAACACCCTATAGGTTTATTTATTTGTGTTTTGATACAGCGATGTACCGATATTAGCTGTAAAATATTTAAAACTACTATCTATTAACAAGAAACAAAAACAGTTTATCATCCGCCCTACTCTTCCCCCAGCAAATCCCTTTCCAGTATTTTCATGTTTATTATATCAATGGCTTCTATCATTTTCTGAGCTATATTGCGTAGCAGGTATATGTTTTGTAATTGCAAGGCCCGGGTATGCTGCTAATGGACCACCTGCCAATGATTACTGATATAAACCGTTACTTTAAACTTGGTGATTAAAGCCAGGTTGAAAACCGCAGGCGGGTTGCCATTATCTGCCAATAATCTTTGGGCGTGCCTGATGCCAAAATTATATTTATTAATATATCCGAGTACTTTGAGCGCCTCAGCCAATACAAGATTACGGTAGTCGCTGGTGTCAGGAAAATTTTCAGGTCTCACATCTCCAAACAAACCACCGGGATTAATGATCTCTATTCGGTCATCAAATTCATTAATATAAATGGGGGCGTTAGACTCATAGTCCCGGTGCATGATAGCATTCATCATCAGTTCCCTCATTGCCCAGAAAGGGTAGTTGCTGATGTTGTTTTCAGCCATGCTGTCGCCTCTTATCGCCTTGTGCTTTATTATATTGAACCTGATAAAATCCTCAAAAGATTTCAGCACTGATACAAGCGGCCCAGAAAACCGTACATCTACAGGTGACGGTTCAGGTTCAACGCCATCATATTTCAGGTATTGAACATAGGCACTGTTTAGGTAATACAAGGGCCTTTTACCCAAGAGTAAAATGCCCGCATTAGTAGGGCTGTTATGAGCCAGATCCAATAACCGCAATGAAGCCAGCTGCAGCGTAATATCCCTGTGGTTTTCTTCTATTATTTCTTTTTCAACAGCCTTGGGCTGGTACACAATTTTGAATAAATCAATATCAAGGTCTTCAATTGTGCTTTCAAAACAGGGCCTTAGATCAAAAGAGCGGCCCGTCTTCAGTATCTCCATATTCACTATATCTATTGCTTATATCATTTTGGGCACTATGTTCAGGAGCAGGTCTGCTTCATTTTCTTTGAGTACTGCCCAAAACGCGGTGGTGATGCCGAGTTATTACTGAAAATTGTTATTTTCAATACATCATCGCTCCAATAAGACTTCCCTATCTACCGAACTAAAAACGACATTTTCGTTTGGGCCTCTATAATTATTTACTGCGGTTTAATCTGCGAAATGAGAGCTTTTTCCATATATTATGAGCCAACTGAATTTCTCGATCTGTCATTCCGTAATGTTGCTTTAATATAACTTGATTTGTTTTCTTTAAAATATCTTCTATATTTACTTTATTTCTGATAAGATTATCAATTTCTGGAATTAAAGTAGCATTTTCAATATTGTAAGGCAATAAAATTTTTTCAGTTTCATTTGGCATCAACTCTAAGACACCGCCTCCGTGACTTCTTCCTGAAACTTCGGTAAACGCCAAGGACAAAGAATTATAATAGCTGGCGGTGAATGCATTTAAATCTGTTCCTGATTTCAAAAAAACACGATGCATTGTATCTGTCGTATACGCCTTTGCTTCATTAATGATTAATTTCGGGTAAAGATAATTTCTCCTAATAAATAATGCGTCTGAAATTTTCAACGAAGGTACTACGAACCAATCGTTTCTAATTCCACATTTATAACCATTGTTTATTCCTAAACGCTCTCCTTCCGCTATGTATTTTACTGCACCGTTTTTTTGATTCAAATTTTCTTTATTTGGAAAGACTAGCAAATGCGCCTTTGCTGTAGAAGCCTTATTCTTTTGCCAATCATCTTCGGTAAAAATTACACTATTAACCTGAACACTTCTGCCTACCATGGGTCTTGCATAGTTTGCAAGGTCATATTTTTCAACAGTAGTTAGTGGTACAGTAAAAAAATCATTAGAACCCGTAGTTATTCCAACTTCTACATTAGCATATGTACCAAGAGTTGATATATTGTACTTTGAGGATATTTGCTCTAGAAAATCTATTTCTTCTTGTTCCAAAAAATAAAAAGTCCATTTACTTGATTTGAAATCAACTTTTTTCTTAGGAGATCTCAATTTTGAAATATCTATAGACTTTAATTCTGCTGCGTCCTTCAACTCAATGTGTTCAATATTGTGTTCGTCAGAGTTATTTTTTTCGCATAAAAACAGGACAACCTCTTGCTGTATATCTGGAAAAATAAGCTTTTCAAATGAAATAATATTTATTTTATTATAAAAAGAAGCTATAAAAGTCCGCAGTTGTTTAGCGAACGAAACCTGTAAAATCTCTGCTGGCAATACAAAACCAATTTTGCCTCCTTTTTCTTTTAATAATAAAGAAGAACCAACAACGAATGAAACCCATGCATTTGTGAGTTTGGAGTAAGTTAGTCCTGCTTTGATAAAAATGTCTCCCGCTTCGATTTGTTGTTCCCGATTAAAAAACTGATAACGGATATACGGCGGATTGCCAACAATCAAATCAAATTTTTGAAGTGTATTATTGCAGTATGCATGAAAATCATCATTAATTATCTGAGTATTTTTTAATAATATTTCCCTTGCTTTATCCGCTTCTGCTTCATCAAATTCTACAGCAGTGACAGAATTATATTTTAAACCATGTTTCTTTATTTCACTTAGAAAAATACCATCTCCACAACTTGGCTCAAGAATATCATAATTATCACTTCCATTTAGCCCCCATCTTAAAATAAATTCCGCAATTGGTTGTGGCGTATAAAAACCACCACGCAATTTTTCGGATGTCGCTTCTGTAATTAATTTCATTTTTCCGGAGTTTGTCTTTTTGATAAATACTCTACTTTTTCCTCTGCGACTTTAAAAATTTCACCGATAAATTCTCTGTCATCTACTATATAAGCGGCAACTGAATCGCTCAGGAAAGCAACAGTAAGGTCTTTCTCACTGACACCATAATAACCTGAAATACTTTCGATGAATTTCTTCGTAGGTTTACGGCTGTTCTTTTCTATTTTCCCGAGCATTGAAATGTCAATTTTTAACACTGACGCAACCTCACGAAGCGTAAGATCACGCTCTTCACGGAGTGCTTTGATGGTTTCACCAAATGTATTTTTTAATTCCATTTTGGACAACTTCAGTCCAAAATTAGAAAATAAAATCAAAACAAACAAATTTTTTCCGCTATCGGGAGAATATTCTACTGGATATCTAAAATAAAAATATCATCAAAATCCTCAACACTAAACAGGCTTGCCGTCTTGCCAATTAATTCGTCCTTTGCAATTATACTTTTTGCCTCCCCCCAACTTATTTGAGTCATAGAATTATTTTGTTGATACGCTTTGCTGTCAGTTTTTGAATTGTGCGTTAAATTGAGCTTAAAATCGCCATAATTGTTGTTATCAATGATGATAATAAAAATAGCAACCGCTCTTTCAAGATGTGATTTAGCCTGTATTTTGTCTTTTGCCCAAAGCAAGGAGGAAAAAACTGTATCTCTGAAATAGTGTTTTTGATCAATATTTTTTTGCAAACCTTTTTTAAATAACATTGAACCGGTTGCATTTGTCGTTGCTCCCTTTGGAATATTTAAATCCCGCGGAGTTAAAGGGCCGCTTTGCCATAACAGCTCTGACGGTCGGAACTGCGAGCCAACACTTAATTTTCCATCCGGTGAAATCGGGTTTCGCTTTTTTGCCTTTCTAAAGTGTTTAGGTATCTGAGCCGCCTTTCTTCTAGGAATTTCAATACCTATGTTATTCTGTAGTTGTTGGTTTGCTTTAATCTGGCTGTATTTCAAGGATCTTTCCGTCTCATTAGGAACGATTCCTTTACTTACAAAACTATCAATTACTTCAGACGTAATCTTGAAAAGGTTACTATCCGTGAAATTAAAAAGGCCTGTATAGTATTCTTTTAAATCATTGAGAAGTTGTGTACCCGCACTATCAGCATCAGTAAACTCTAACAATAAGGATCCTTCAATATTCACAAATAACCCTCTGCCTGTTAAATTAGATGACCCGACAATTATTTTAATTTCATGATCTCCTTCGAAAAGATAAATTTTTGGATGAAAGATGGGAGGTTCAGACTGATAAAAAATATAACTGTTTACATCCATCTCAAGGATTTCATTCAATGCCTCTTTAGAAGTGCCTTCCTGATCAACTCCAACAATCAGATTCAAAAATTTGAAGTTGCTTTTTGCACGCTCGATGTAACCTGAAATTCCCGAAATGCCCGCTAAACTTGCAAAAGCGGCTATTCCGGTAAACGTATGGAAGTTAGTTTGCCCAAGAAACTTCATCAGCATATTACCAACAGATTTTTCTGATACTGGTTCATAACCCTGACCTAAAACTGTTATATTCATTATATATTGTTGTTTTCTCTGTCAACTCAATTGTGAAATGCTTACTCCTCCCCCAGTAAATCCCTTTCCAGTATTTCCATGTTTACTATATCTATAGCTTCTATCATTTTGGGAGCTATATTCAGGAGCAGGTCTGCTTCATTTTCTTTGAGTACCGCCCAAAACCCGGGGGTGATGCCGGTAAATACCAGCGACTGTTCATTGGCGTAGCACGTTTCATGCAGGCCCAGCAGGCCGGGCAGGGCTGAACTGTCGGCACTGGTGGCGTTAAGCATATCTATTATAAAGTTATTACTGCCGTTTTGCGTGTATTTTTCGCACAATTCCCCAAGTTCTTCTGCCATAATAGCATTAATGTGTGTACTAACAGGGACTATTAGGGTAAAATTATCTTTGGTATCAATTTTGAATTCCATAAAAGAGCAATTAATTTTCTAAAAATAATACTTTCTCCCGCTTTTCCGTATATTAGTAGTACGGATGCCAATTTGTAAAGATAGTAAGGTTGCCTGAAGCGGTGCCTTATAAGAAGATTACCAATAGCCATATAAAAAATGCCTATTAAATTGTGTGATTAAAATCGTTAACTTTATAACTTAATACTGATAAATTCATGGATTCTAATTTCTCGCCTAAAGTAAAGGAAATCATATCCTACAGCCGTGAGGAAGCCCTCAGGCTTGGTAATGACTTTATAGGCACCGAACATTTGTTACTCGGCCTTATACGTGAGGGCGACGGTATGGCGCTGAGGGTTTTGCAAACCATGCAAGTGGATCTTTTTGAGCTGCGCAAGGAGCTGGAAGGAGCCATAAAAGACAAAAACAGCAAGCCATTAGCTAATATTAACAGCCTGCCACTTACCAAGCAGGCCGAAAAAGTAATACGCATTACTGTACTGGAAGCCAAGTCACTCAAAAGCCCTTCCGTTGAAACGGAACACCTGATGCTTTCTATATTGAAAAATAAAGAAAACGTAGCCACACAGATACTGCACCATTATGATGTGGACTATGAGCGCTTTAAAGGTGAACTGAGCATACTGCAGGGCAACAGCCCAAGCGCGGACTATGGCGACCCGGGTTCTGAGGAATTTGAGGATGACGAAGAGCGCCGCCAGTTTCAGCAGCAGCGTAAAGCACCAGCCGGAGCGGCCAAGTCAAAAACACCCGTACTTGATAACTTCGGGCGTGACATTACCAAATTTGCAGAACAGGGCAGCCTTGACCCTATTGTGGGCAGGGAGCAGGAGATAGAGCGTGTATCGCAGATACTCAGCCGCCGTAAAAAGAACAACCCGATACTGATAGGTGAGCCGGGTGTGGGTAAAACCGCAATAGTGGAAGGCCTGGCGCTGCGTATTGTGCAGCGGAAAGTCTCCCGCGTATTGTTTGACAAGCGTGTAATAAGTCTTGACCTTGCCGCGCTGGTGGCGGGTACCAAATACCGCGGCCAGTTTGAAGAGCGCATGAAGGCGATAATGAACGAGCTGGAAAAGAACAGGGACGTTATCCTCTTTATTGATGAGATACACACCATTGTTGGCGCCGGCGGTGCCAGTGGCTCTCTTGATGCTTCCAACATATTTAAACCGGCACTTGCCCGCGGCGACCTGCAATGCATAGGCGCAAGTACGCTTGACGAGTACCGCCAGTATATTGAAAAAGACGGCGCGCTTGACCGCCGTTTCCAGAAGGTATTGATAGACCCGCCGAGCGTGGAGGAAACAATAACGATACTGAACAACATAAAATCGAAATACGAAGATTTCCACAATGTAATCTATGATGCGGAAGCTATTGAAGCATGTGTAAAACTAAGCGACAGGTACATGACTGACCGCCTGCTGCCGGACAAGGCCATTGATGTAATGGATGAGTCAGGCGCGCGCGTGCACCTGAAAAATATAAATGTGCCGCAAAACATCCTTGACCTTGAAAAGAAGATAGAGGATATAAAGCAGGAGAAAAATAAAGTGGTAAAAAGCCAGCGCTTTGAAGAAGCAGCCGCACTCAGAGACCGCGAAAAGCGCCTGGGTGAAGAGCTGGACAAGGCAAAGGCTGAGTGGGAGGAAGAAGCCAAACACAAACGATACCCGATAAACGAGGAGTCTATTGCCGAGGTGGTACATATGATGACGGGAATACCTGTAATGCGTATGGTGGAAGCCGAAAGCAACAAACTGCGCCGCATGGACGAAGACCTGAAGGGTGCAGTTGTGGGCCAAGATGAGGCGATAAGCAAAATAGTAAAAGCGATACAGCGTAACCGTGTAGGCCTTAAAGACCCCCGCAAACCGATAGGTTCGTTCATCTTCCTGGGGCCAACTGGTGTGGGTAAAACGGAACTTGCCCGCGCACTTGCCCGCTATATGTTTGACAATGACGATGCCCTGATAAGGATTGACATGAGTGAATATATGGAAAAATTTTCTCTCAGCCGCCTGATAGGCGCGCCTCCGGGATATGTGGGCTATGAAGAAGGCGGACAGCTTACCGAGAAGATACGCCGCAAGCCGTATTCAGTGGTATTGCTTGATGAAATAGAAAAAGCGCACCCCGATATCTTCAACATACTGCTACAGGTATTGGATGACGGACAGCTTACTGACGGCCTCGGCCGTAAGGTTGACTTCAAGAATACACTCATCATCATGACCTCTAACATCGGGGTAAGGCAGCTGAAAGACTTTGGTGCGGGCGTGGGCTTCGCTACCACAGCCAAGACCAGCAGTGCTGAGGATAGCAACCGCGGTGTGATAGAGAAGGCGCTGAAAAGAACGTTCTCGCCTGAATTCCTTAACCGTATTGATGATGTGGTGATATTTAACTCACTGGAAGAAAAACACATCAGTATGATTATTGAAATCATAATGAAAGATGTAATGAAACGCCTGAATACATTGGGCTTCAGCATGATACTTTCAGAAACGGCCAAGAAATTTATTGCTGAAAAGGGATATGACGCGGAGTTTGGCGCAAGGCCGCTGCACAGGGCTATACAGAAATACCTTGAAGATCCGCTGGCTGAGGAAATACTCAACCACCGCATAAAATCAGGCGACAATGTAACAGCTGACTATAGCGAAGAAGAAAAGAGAATCGTCTTCAGGTACAATGAACTGCCAACTGAAGTGCAGGAATTTAAGGAAATTCAATAGCGTTTATAATATAGCGAAAGCGGCCATCTTTTGGAGATGGCCTCTTTTTTTGTGGGGATGGGGGAAATTAATTTCCAGGGGGGTAATAAAATACTTGTTTTTCTTTTATATCTAATAATATTCTGTCAACTGTAGACTGCAATTCCGGTGGAATTTTTAATGTGATGTTTATATCCTTACCCGCTAATGTAGCCGCCGCAAAATATATAAGTTGAAACCTGTCTTTTAATTCCGGTGACAATAAATCTATTGACAAGTCTCTATTGTCAAAATTGAAATAAGTGCTCAAGGAAGCAGGCAGCCCTCCCTTACCCGCGCACTAAACCGCTGCTGATCAACCCGTTAAAATAAGGGGAGGCGAGCTTCATGCGGCTGCCGTACCAGCTGAACATTTCGCCATCAACAAGCATTACTTCGGTGTGGGGAAGCAGTGCCTTTATATGGGCTATATGTTCTTCTTTAAAAGGGAATGGCTCGGATGAGAGCAATACCAAATCCACATCAAGGGATGCGAGCTCCTCGTCTGACACTTCGGGGTATCGGTTATCTTCTGCGAATACGTTTTCCCAACCCATCTGGGTAATCATATCACTGATGAAGGTATCGCCGCCGGCGCACATCCACGGGTCACGCCAAATGAAATAGGCGACACGCCTGCGCACCTGGCTCTTTTTTATGCTCTTAAAACCCGCTTTTATTTCGCGGTCCAATGCCATGGCGTTGTTCATCATGCCGGTCATTACACCTACATTCCTTATCATACACATGGCATCGCCCATTGTTTGTATATCAGAAACCCATACCGGCAGACTTTTGGCCATTTCTTCTATCTGCTCCTTTGTGTTTTCTTCTTTATTGGCTAGTATAAGATCAGGGCGCAGGCTTCTTACAATATCTATATTTATTGTCTTGGTGCCCCCGACTCTCTTTTTGTCCCTGAACCAATCTTGAGGATGCACACAAAACTTGGTAATACCTACTACTTCATCGGCAAGGCCGAGATCATACAGCAATTCAGTTTGGGAAGGCACTAAAGAGACTATACGCTGAAGTGGGAAGTTGACCTCAATGGTACGGCCGGTCATGTCAGTAAAAATACGGTACATTAACTGAATCGCTTATAATATAACAGTAAGAAAAAACTAAATAAAATATCAAACAAAAATAGGGAACTAAGGTAATCATTTTGATGAGGATCAGCCCTCAGGTACCAGAACAACATAATATTAACAGCCGTAACGCCTACATAGCCCCACACGCCCCACTTACGCATAGCCGTGGCGCCAAGCCAGAAGATGGTATAAGCCACCATCCAGAGCAGGTTAAGCCATTCTATCCAGCTTGGTACTTTTACCAGCTGCCAAACAGTAAAGAGCAGGGCCACTATATGAGCCAGAGCCACCAAAGGCAACATAACCGGCGGCTTGGTGAGGAAATCTTTAAACGTTGTTTTTGTTTCCAAAATACGAAGGGCGGTTTATAATTTTTCAAAGGCTTCTTTAACAACAATATGCCCCCTCACCGGTAAAAGTGAGGGGGCAAGAGCTTTATAGCGGTATCTGTTTATCCTTTTGAAAATGCGTTGAGTATATCATACTTCGTTAATATATTATATTGGCCGCTTTCGTCCCTTACCAGCACACCGCCATTATCTTTGTTTATATAGTGGGTGAGGCGTTCGAGCGGGGTGTCCATTTCCACTATCGGTATTGGCTTTTCCATTACGTCAGCCACCAGTTGGTCTCTTACATCAACTTCTTCTATCAGCTTTTTAAAAAGGCCGGCCTGTGTAACCGAACCGGTCATTTCATTATTCATCATTACAGGCAGCTGCTCTATATCATACTTTTTCATCAGTTCCAGCGCATCCATCACCTTGCTGTTCTCATCAATTGTTACCAGCCTGCGACGGCCGAGGCCGCTGAGCAGCTGGCGAACGGTTTTAACATCAAGGAAGCCCCGGTCCATCATCCACTCATCATTATATACCTTGCCAATATAACGGCTGCCATGGTCATGGAATATCACCACTACAAGGTCATCTTTCTTTAATCTATCTTTCAACTGGCGGAGACCCGCAATTACGGAGCCGGCGGAGTACCCTATAAAGATACCTTCTTCTTTAGTAATGCGGCGGGCCATTACGGCGCCGTCTTTATCAGTTACTTTTTCAAAGTGGTCAATGGCGTCGCGGTCATAGTTTTCAGGCAGAAAATCTTCCCCGAAACCTTCTGAGATATATGGGTGCACCTCACCCATATCCAGTTCGCCCGTTTCAAACCATTTTTTGAGCAGGCTGCCGTAGGAATCTATGGCCCATACCTGTATATCAGGGTTTTGCTCCTTCAGGTACTTACCGGTACCCACAATGGTGCCACCGGTGCCGGAGGCCACTACAAGGTGAGTCACCTTGCCTTCGGTCTGCTCCCATATTTCGGGGCCGGTCTGTTCGTAGTGGGCCTGCCTGTTGGCGAGGTTGTCATATTGGTTTACGTACCATGAGTTAGGTATCTCCTGCTGCAGGCGGCGGGCAACCTGGTAGTAGCTGCGGGGGTCTTCAGGGTCTACGTTGGTAGGGCAAACGATTACTTCAGCACCGTGCGCCTTGAGTATATCTGCCTTTTCCTTACTTTGCTTATCAGTAGTGGCGAAGATACATTTGTAACCTTTTATAATGGCTGCCAGTGCAAGGCCCATACCTGTGTTGCCGCTTGTGCCTTCTATTATGGTGCCGCCCGGCTTTATTTTGCCTTCCTTTTCGGCTACTTCCAGCATTTTGAGCGCCATACGGTCTTTGATGCTGTTGCCGGGGTTAAAAGTTTCTACCTTGGCATATACCTTGCAAGGCAGGTCAGCAACTACCCTGTTCAGGCGCACCAGCGGGGTGTTACCTATGGTTTGCAGAATATTATCGTAAACGCGGTTTGGCATAAAATTACAATTTGAGGAGGTAAAGGTAATAAAATACATTTTGCGGGCAGCTACTCAATTAAAAACGGCGTTATATCACAAAAAGACCCGCCGCCGGGTATTACTTCACCAAAAGCTTATACTGCGCAGCCTTTAGTTTTGCTTCACTATGTTTGTTTGCGGGTGTGCGAAAAGAGGATTCTGCGGCTTACAGGGTATCATAAAGCCCAAGCTCAGTATCAGTTCATACGTTCCGAAGGCTTGCCTGCCGGTGCCGCCGGCGGCCATTTTAAGGTTGCTGTAGCGGGCGTAGTCCACCTTCTGGGCCAGTTCAAGGTAGCCATAGCGTAGTACTGTGAGTTTAAGGGCCGTTTCAATACCGGTGTTCCAGCCACCAAGCTGGAAGTGCGGGTCATTGGCTACCCCGAAGAGCTTGTTTTCAACATGCGGTACCACCGGACCCACGCCGGCCTTACCCAGCAGGTCAAGCGCGAAGCTGTTGTTCTTTGGCCTGTAGAGCCCCCAGCGCTTTACGAAGTTGAACAGGAAGAAATTAGCCCCGTTATTAAGGAAATAATAAAAGCCGTTCTGCTCGGTGAAAGTAACCTCTTTATCCACTGGCTGGCCAGCGAGGGTGCCCCTTACGCGCACCTGCTGCCCCTGAGTAATAATGTACTTGGTGTGGTCAAAGTTGAGCTCAATGGCCATATCCTGTTTTTCATTAAAGAAATATCCCAGCCTGTAGTTATACTGAGGTATAGTGAGCGCCTGCCTGAAAATGCTCTTGTTGTTCCACCCCATGTGGTCATTGCCACGTACTTTCACCAGCTCATAGTCATTGCCCAGTGCGCTTTGGGTTACATGCACCGTGGAGCGGGTGTACCACTCCTGGTTGTAGCCCCAGCTGAAATACAATGCACCGTGTTTCTTTTTCTTACCCTTTTCAGCGGGCTGCGCGGCTACACTTAATGAAAAAAAAGCCATAACCAGGCAAAGCAGCAGGGCGTATCTCGCTCTCATTATATAAAAACAGTATTAGGCCGCAAAGATAGACAGCCTGTAGTACTCTGACTAATTAAAGCATGAATTTTTGAAAGAGCAGCTTAGCTGCACGGGGGAGAGGGTGTTTTATATATTAGTTGCGGGGTAAAATTTTCCAGTGATACTGAATAAAACATCACTCAAACAACGCATCCATTTTTACTTCATTAAGTACATGGCCGGTGTAATATATATTGCGGGTAACGCCATAGGTAGTTATCATAGTGAAGAATAAGGCTTTACGTGTTTTTGTCCGGGCTTTAAAACTGTTTTGTTTTTGCGCTATTTCAGCGGCATAACTCTTTGTGATGGTAAACTCACCGGTAGAAAATTTCATTTCGCAAACATTGATGCAATAGTCAGCACGATCTATGAGCAGGTCAGTCTGCACACCGGGCATTTCGGGTTCCGCCTTTTGCCGCCAAACCGATTCCTCGGTATATAAAGCTGCTATACCAAGGGCCTTTTTAATATTACCAATGTGCTTTAAACAGACTGATTCAAATGCGAAGCCGCTCCAGTTGTGCCAGGAGGCACTTTCCGCCACCCTGAGCCATGAGCCGGGAGCGGCAGATTTCTTATCGATATATTTCAGGTAAAACACTGAATACTCATCAATAAGGCGGTAGACAGCATATTTGACCGTTCGGCCAAAGGGGACATATTGTTTTATAAATCCCGACTCTTCAAGCTCCGTTAATATTTTGGAAACAGTACCGCCGGTATTCATCCCAATTTCCTTAATAATTTCATTACGGGTAAGGCCTGCTGTTTTTTTGCTTAACACTTTTATTATCTCGACATGATTGCTATAATTGGCAAAAAGCGAGGAATAAAGATTTCCGAATTCATCCCTCAGCATTCCGTTGCCGGCAAAGCAGGTACGCTCCACCGCCTGAGCGGCACTCTCGCCCGGCCGCACCATCTTAAGATAATGCGGTATGCCCCCCATTACCATATATAGCTGCAATACCTGGTAACGGTCTAATATAGCTCCGTTAGCTTTAAGGTATAGTTCTGCTTCTTTTAAAGTAAACGGCTCCAGGCGCAGCTTCAGGGTTACCCTGTTGTGCAGGCCGCCTTTGCTGTTTACCACATTGGTAATGAGCCATGAAGCGGCGGAGCCACAAATTACAACTGTAAGATGCGGATGGCGGGAGGCCCAATGATTCCAAAAGTGGGAAAACGCGCCCAGAAAATCTGATTTAGGAGTATGGATCCACGGAAATTCATCAAAAAAAACCACCGCCCGCCGTTCTTCTATTATAGGTTGCAGGTAACTTTCAAGTACCTGAAATGCCTCTAACCAGCTTTTCGGCACTGCCATAATAACGTTGGTTTTTAAAGCTTTCTGTAGGGAGTATGTAAAATTTTGCAGTTGGGCTTTCAATGTCGCACCGTGGATTCCTGTACATTCAAATGCCATGTAAGGCGCAAAAACCGATCTTATCAGGAAGGTTTTACCTACACGCCTTCGGCCATATACTGCTATCAGTTCGGCAGATGCTGATGTGAGGGCATTTTCAAGCAACTCACGTTCATCATACCTGCCAATAAGAGGTTCCATCTTGTTGTATTTTGATATAAAGATAAGCCAAATGAGGAGTTTTGGCTGGTTATAATTTTTATAGTCAGCCAAATGTAGGTATTTTTAATCGTTTTGGCTGGCTATAAATTCTATACTCAGCCAAATGTGGTCTTTTTATTGAGTTTTGGCTACAGATAATTATAGAAATGTGTATTTACATAAAATAGTGCGTGTTATAATCTTTTGGAAAGCATCCAAAAATATATAAATTATATTTAATATAATTAAGACCATGTTTGTTTTCTTATTTTTCTTTCCAGAAGAGTTTGCCCACGAATGATATATGAAGGCATTAAAAAAAGAAAGCCATTGAAAATAAGCAGGATGCGGGCGGCACTGGTGTCGCATAAGAGGCAGTGCTACGTAATACTCTTAAACACCGTATAGCGCAACAACATCTCCAGCCCGAGGCAGAGCACGGCAATGAGTGCGAATGGAAAAAACAGCTCCGCATAGCGCTTGAATGACGTTACCTCAACGCTGGTTTTTTCCAGCTTGTCAATATCGTCATAGATAGCTTTCAGGGAGTTATTGTTGGTGGCGCGGAAATATTTTCCGCCGGTTTGGGCAGCTATTTGTTTGAGCAGCGGCTCATCAATCTCTACCGGCACCATTTGTTTTACGGTGCCCATAGGGGTTTGCATAGGCATTAATGCCTGCCCCATAGTACCCACTCCTATAGTATATACTCTTATTTTAAATGCCTTTGCTATTTCAAGGGCGGTAGTCGGGTCTATCAGGCCCATGTTGTTTACCCCGTCGGTCATTAATATTATTACCCTGCTTTTGGCTTTAGAGCTGCGCAGGCGATCAACCGATGTTGCCAGGCCCATACCTATTGATGTACCGTCGGTTATCATACCGCTTCTTGCTGCTGCTATCTGCCCTTTCAGCACATTGTGATCTATGGTTATGGGGCACATTGTAAAGCTTTCCCCTGAAAAGATGACCAACCCTATGCGGTCTGAAGGGCGCTTATCCACAAAATCAAGCGCCACTTTTTTGGCGGCCTCAATGCGGTTTGGCTTAAAATCTTCGGCCAGCATACTGCCTGATACGTCCATACCCAGCACCAGGTCAATGCCCTCGGTATCATTATTAGTAGTGGTATTAGAACTTTGCGGCCTTGCCAGTGCGGCAATGAGCATAACAACGGCTATAATTCGAAGCGCAAATAATGCCGGCCTCAGGCGTGCCTTAAACCCGGGATTGACCGTGGCCATACCACCAATAGTAGTGAGCCTTAGCGCGGGCTGTTGCTTTCTGCCACGCCGGGTCTGCCACCATACCATAAAGGGCACCAGCAGCAATAACACAAAGAAAAGCGGATGGGCAAACGTAAGGTGTTGCCAGTCAGTGAATATTTTCATATTTTCTTTTCCGTGGTTGGTTCAGTTTTTACGGGCCTTGAAGTATCAACAAATTTTCTCGCGTTATCTATGGCATCCATGTGTTCCTGCGGCAATGGCTGCCACTTCGCAAACTTGGCGAGGTCGGCCGTCTGCAATATTACGGTGAGTACGCTTACATAGGGCAATAGTTCCCGGTGCATTTTGGCTTTATCCAGCAGCTCATCAGTCGTCAACTCCAGTGCAGGCGTGCGGAAGCGCTGTTCTATATAGTTACGCACAATATCTGTCAGCTCTACGTAGTACTCTTTTACCTGGTTTTTTTGCCAAAGTTGATTGCCATCCAGTTCATTTAGGAGGTTTAAAGTACGGTCCTGCAGCGGAATTTCCGGCGCCTGCGGCTTGGGTATGGCTATTTTTTTACTCTTAATGAAGTAGACGAATACAAATATCAACAAGGCGATAAATACAACAGCCGCAATTATATACCATAGATAATCGAGCCAGCCCGGCTTAACGAATATAATGTTTTTAATAGGCTTAAACCCCTTGGTGGTATCCACTGCCACTGTCTGCACCAGCAGCTGGAAGGAGTCTGTCTGTGCAATGAGCGCCGCTCCGGCCTGTGGTATTATGGTGAACTGGAATGGCGGCACTTTAAACAGGCCAGAGTCGAAACCTGTTATCAGCAGGCGCTGGCGGTAGGTAACACTGCTTCCGTTGTTTATAGTATCAATCTTTCCTTTTTCTACTATCTCCAGCTTGTTGAAAGTATCAATGAGCGCGGGCCACTGCAACCTGCCTGAGGCGGGGTTGTGCTGCGCCTCCAGAAACAGGCGCGCCTGGTCACCAATGATTATCTGCCTTGTATCAAGGCGTGCGCTTACTTTGGTATCGCCCTGGGCCATGGCCCCGAGTGCCGCAAAAATAATTGCTGCAAGTAAAAAAATCCGTTTGTTTACTCCTGTACCCATATAGTTATTCTACCATTTTACGCCGGTGGCGTATATCATGTATCCTGCTTCGGCTTTAGCCCTTATTGCAAGGCAACTCTTATTATTTTCTTTTAAAATAACCTTGTAATACTTTTACATAGTCTTCATCAGTGCGCACGTTCACGAGTGAGGCGCCGCTTTTTCTGAATACCTGACCGCAGTATTTATTTTTGTTCTCATATTCTGAAGTGTACGCCTTCCGTACCGCTTTATCGTCAGTATCAATCCACAGCGCGTGGCCACTTTCAGCATCCTGCACCTGCACCAGCCCTGCCTGTGGCAATTCCCTGTCATACTTGTCATAAACGTGTATGCCAATAAGGTCATGCCTGCGGGCCACCAGTTGCAGTGGCTGCTCATAGGGCGAACTTACAAAGTCGCTCAGCACGAAGGCGATCGTCTTTTTCTTCAATACATTATTCAGGAATTCAAGCGCGGCACCTACATTGGTGCTGCCGGCTTTGGTGGGCTCCAACGCTATCAGCTCCCTGATAATGCGCAATATGTGTCCTTTGCCTTTTTTGGGCGGTATGTATTTTTCCACTTTATCGCTGAAAAATATCACGCCTACTTTATCGTTATTAGTGGTAGCAGAAAAACACAGTACCGCGGCTATTTCGGTTATCAGTTCTCGTTTCGACCGCTGCTGCGTGCCAAACAGCGAACTGTTACTTATATCAACCATTAACATAACTATTAGTTCGCGCTCCTCTTCAAATACCTTTACAAACGGGGTACTGAAGCGGGCGGTCACGTTCCAGTCAATAAACTTTACATCATCGCCGGGCATATATTCCCTTACCTCGCTGAAGGACATACCCCTGCCTTTAAACGTGGAGTGGTATTCCCCCGCAAAAATATGGTTGCTTAATCCCTTTGTTTTTATTTCTATCCGCCTGACTTTTTTTAATATTTCCGCCGTTGTCATAGATAGTAGTTGGTAGTTAGTAGTTAGTAGAGAGTAGTTAGTAGTTGGTTGTTAGTAGTTGGTTGTTAGTAGTTGGTTGTTAGTAGTCAGTAATTAGTTGTTAGCTGAGCCGTTGTTAGTACATTATATTGGTGACTATGCGGGTGTTGTTGCTGCGGTTATTACTCTGGTGAGTATGGCAGCCATTTTGCCCGCTCTTTCCTGCGCCTGTGCTTCATCCCAAAGGAGGCTTGTAAGTGATGATATGCAGCGGCTCATAATGGCATCGCTCTGCGCAAACGCCTGATTGCTGTAATGCAATATCTGCTTTTTCTGCTCGTCAAAGAGGCGGTTCATCCAGCTGCCGCTCTGCAGGTGTTGCCACTTGCGTATGTAGTGCCAGTTATTGTCATACCAGTAAAAGTTGCCACCTATACCGGCTGCCTGCAACTCAGCTACAGCATCGCGCGTCATTTCTTCCGTTGGCAGGAAGAAAGAGAGGAATGAGCCTGTATCGCCCGCCGGGTCTGGTATGCGCCTGAAGGTAAGCCCATCCACAGTTTTAAGTGTATTATATATTATAGAGTGGTTGCGCTTTTGTAAAGTCAAAAACTCGCCCAGCCTGCGCACTTGCGCCAGGCCCACCGCCGCATGAAGCTCCGATATACGGTAGTTGTAACCGAGAAACGGGTGCAGGTCAGCACCGCGGTCTTTTCCTTTATGGTCATGGCCGTGGTCAGTGTACTGGTCACATTTTGCATATACTTCTTCGTTATTGGTGAGCACAGCGCCGCCTTCAGCGCAGGTAATTAATTTTACAAAATCGAATGAAAAAGTACCCGCATCGCCAATAGTACCCAGGTGCTTGCCGTGATAAGTGCCCCCTATGGCCTGGCAGGCATCTTCAATCAACAGCAGGTTGTGCTTTGCGGCTATCGCCTTCAGCTCATCAAGCTGAGCCATGCCGCCGCACATGTGCACGGGCATTATGGCCCTGGTGCGGCTGGTAATTGCAGCTTCAACTGCCTTAGGGTCAAGGGTAATTGTATCATCAATATCTACAGGTACGGGTATTGCGCCCACTGAAAGTACAGCCTCAAAGCTGGCTACAAAGGTAAACGCAGGCATAATAACCTCATCACCCGCACCTATACCGAGGGCCGCCATAGCGGTAGTAAGGGCCGCTGTGCCACTGCTTACAAGCTGTGTATAGCCTGCGCCGAATGTGTTACAGATTTCCTGCTCCAGCTCTTTGGCTTTCCATACGCCATTACGTGCGCCATCGAAGCCATACCGCATTAATATGCCGGTTTCCAGCACATCATTTACTTCCTTACGCTCCTGTGCGCCAAATAATTCGTAGCCCGGCATTATGTATAATTTTAATCAACAACAAAAGTAGCGGTTCCGCTCATTATGTTACAGTATGCAATACTTAAAATTTTCCGAAAAAATACGCTTTTTATCCCGTTCGGCAATCACATGACGACTATAAAACAAAATGCAAAAAATGATACACCACTTACTTTTGACTGTTAATTACCTTTTTTGATACACATTAAGTTGTAAATTCGCCCCTTAATCCCGTTTTAAGTGAAAGCTATTATTCCTGTTGCAGGAGCCGGTACCAAGTTACGCCCGCTTACCTATACCCAACCGAAAGCGTTAATACCCATAGCAGGTAAAACTATACTTGGTGTTATTGTAGACCAGCTTATTGATGCGGGGGTAAATGAGTTTATTTTTGTAATAGGTTACTTGGGAGAAAAAATTCAACGATATATAGAAAAACGCTATCCTGACCTCAGCTGTAGTTTTGTGACCCAAAACGACCGCCGCGGCACAGGGCATGCTATATGGCTTACCCGTGATATAGTTGGCGGTGACGAGGTAATGATAGTACTTGGCGATACCGTTTGCGACTACAACGTAAAAGAAATACTGGCCAGCAACGTGTCACAAATAGGGGTGAGGAAAGTAGATGACCCCCGCATGTTTGGCGTGGCGGAGCTCAATGATAAAGATTTTGTGACCCGCATGGTAGAGAAGCCGCTCATCCCTAAGTCAAATATGGCAATGGTGGGCATTTATTTTATAAAGGAAACTACGGCCATGTATGCTGCACTTGACAAGCACCTGAACAATACGGCTGACGAAAAAGGCGAATACCAGCTCACCAGCGCGCTCCAGCACATGGTTGAAGACGGCATTCCGCTGCATGGCTTCAGGGTCAATAACTGGTTTGATTGCGGTAAAAAAGAAACGCTGCTTTCTACCAACGCCATATTGCTGAAACAAATGGAAGAGGTGAAGGTGCAGGATGCGCGGGAGTTTACCAATACAGTAATCATTCACCCGATTAACATAGCCGAGGACTGCGATATCAGCAACTCTATTATAGGCCCCAATGTAACCATTGGCGAGCACACCCGCATAGAATCTTCCATTGTAAAAGACTCCATCATAGGGTCCTATGCCGAACTGCACCATGTAGTGCTCAATTCCAGCATTATAGGCAGCGACGCCTATGTGCGCGGCCTGAGCCAAAGCCTGAACATAGGTGATAATACGGAGATAGATTTGGCGTAAGTTTAGGGTATTGCGGTATTTAACTCTATAATATAAGCAAATATTTACCCCATTTATTTATTACTCTTTTACTATCCGCTGAGTATATATGCTATTCACTTTTACAAAATAAGTAGCGGCAGGTAACCTGCTGATATTAACCGTTGTTTTAGTGCCGCTGCATGTGCCTGAATAGACTACCTGGCCTATCAGTATAATAAGCGAATTCGAAGTGCATCTTTTCAAGACAGTAATATCCATTTACAACCCATTGATCTCATCAATAGAAAGTCCTGTAAGGTCTGCAATATCTTCAACCGGCATACCTCTTGCCTTGCACTTTATAGCTATATCTACAAGTTTTTGCCTTTCCCGCTCTGCTGCATAGCGTTCTTTATTGGCTTCGCCTTCCAGCCGCCCTTCTTCCTTACCTTCTTTCCTGCCCTTTCTTTCGGCAGAGTCAACCACGTTTCTTAAATCGCGGTATACTTTAAGGCTGCTCTCGTACTCCTGCTGTTGTTCCCGGTCATATTTGGCTATCCGGGCTCGCTCCATTACCCTGATAAATATTCCATCATTACTGAATATTTCCGGTATGCTTTGAAAGTCTTCCAGGTTTTTAATGAAGTACAGCCACTGGTCGAGGCGGCTTACCAACTCCGCTTCTGTCTTATTGAAATTGG